>NZ_JBFAJR010000003.1:195332-379720 GCF_040655295.1 Streptomyces sp. NPDC050448
CCGCGTGCCATTCGCGTGCCATAACTGCCCTCACGGAGCCTCGGATTGGGCCCGGAGTCGCCGCTCACGGCCACCCCGCGCCGGCGCCGCGCACTTCTTATAGCGCGGGTTCGATTCCCGTCATCCGCTCCATTGCAAAGCCCCAGGTCGCAGACCTGGGGCTTGTTTGTTGTCTAGACCTCTCAGAGCCCGCGTGCCATTCGCGTGCCATAACTGCCCTCACGGAGCCTCGGATTGGGCCCGGAGTCGCCGCTCACGGCCACCCCGCGCCGGCGCCGCGCACTTCCACCTCGTCACCCGCCGTAGGCCGACCACGAGCCGCCCGCCCACCGGATGCAAAAACCGAAGCCGCAACCACCCCCTCCAGCGGCCAGCAGTACCGGCATGGGGAAAAACCCCGCGCCCGTGGCGGATGTCCCAACAGCAGCAGGCCACCGCTCTGCGTCAGGCTCTGCCAGAGCCAGCCGAACAGGTCCTGGCCGAGCCCGGCCGGCCCCCGCCGGCCGCCACCCGACATTTGGCCAGATCTACCGAGCAAAGATAATTTCAGCTAACCCCCGTCGCCACAGGCCATGGGTTTGACACAAGGAACGATCGCTTCCCAGTCCTTCGCGGAGTCTCCCGTGAGAAGAAATTCACTCAGGTACATGTCCGTCTCATCGTGCACATCCTCTTCCTTGAGCCACAGGGATTCACACTCCGGACACATGAAGAAGATCTGGCCAGAATCCTTGCGCTTGTAACATCGCACCCAATCCTGACCGCAATGGACACACGCCACCTTCTCCATCAATTCCAACTCCTCGGGAAAGCAGTGATCACTTCGTTGCCGTGTTCGACTGTGATCGAAATATATTTCTCGCCAGGATTGAACCCGACTTGGTGTTCCATCGGGATGATATAGGTGGTGCGCGCACCCTGCTGGTTCACCGAGACGGCCAAGGCGCGCCTGCTCCACGCCTCGTCGACCGTCTCAAGCACGCCCTTGCTGCCCGTGTCGAACACCCCATGGTTAGGCTTCGCCGGGTTCTCTTGGGTGTGCTGCATTACGTGGGTGATTCGGTGCCCCTCGGCGGAGCCGGGCCCATAGTCAAGGCCCTCTGGTGAGCGATACCAGCCACCGCCCATGTCTTGCAGATCGCAGCCTGCCAGACCCAGGGGATCTGACCACGTACCGGGATGCCGGACGTAGGCATTCGGATTGGGGGCAGGCTCCAGACCCAACGGATCCGCGCTGATATATCGGGCGGCCTCCGGGTCGTAGTAGCGGAAGTGGTTGTAGTTCAGGCCCGTTTCGGTGTCCGCGTACTGGCCCGGGAAGCGGAGCGGGCAGTCCACTGATGCGCTGTCCGTGGGCACGGGGAAGTCGGTGCCCCACAGGGTGGTGCGGCGCTGCCAGAGAAGTTCCCCCTCAGCGGTGACCAATTCGGTCGGCGTGCCGATCGCGTCCGTGATGACGGCGCACAAGCGGGTGCTGTAGTCGATGCATGTGTCCTGGGCCAGTTTGGCCAACAGGGATACACCCGCCTCACGGATCAACGGCTTGTGATCGGTCTGGGTGAGTGGGCGATGGGTGCCAGGAGCGTAGTCCCAGGTGGTGGCGCGGCCTTGGGACGTCTGCCGTTCGGCCAGACGGGTGTCGTCCCAGGTGAAGTCCGTGCGATCGACGTTCGATCCGTCGTCCGCCACGCGTTGCTTGGATATCCGGCGGCCCAGCGGGTCGTAGGCGTACTGCCAGCGCTCGCCGGCCGGTGTCACCGCCTCGGTCAGGCGGTCTTCCGCGTTCCAGATGTATGTCCACGTCAACCGCTGACCGTTGAGGAGCTTGCGGGACTTGCGGATCAGGCGGCCCTGGGCGTCGTGTTCGTAGGCCGTACGACCGGCATTGCTGATCAGAGTGCCACTGAACTCGCGCGCGCCAGCGGACTCGTGGGCGGGTGCCGCGGCATGGGTGAGGTTGCCTGACGCGTCGTAGGCGTACGTCTCCGTCCACCCATGGGCGCGCACGCCCGTGACGCGACCCATTGCGTCAAGGTCGAATCGACGTGTGCCTGATGTCAGTTCACGGATCTCGGTGAGGTACCCATCCTCGCGATAGGCGTAGCTGCGGTGCTGGACGAGGCGGTCGGCCTCGTCCGCACGGCCCCGAACGCTCTGCTCGACGAGACGGTCGGCGACGTCCCAATTCTGGGTGAGCGTGACACCGTCGTCGAGACGGCGCTCGGTCTCGCGCCCGGAAGCGTCATAGGTGAAGCTCAGCGAGCCCGCCTCGGTGGTGAGTCCGACGGGGCGGCCGGTCCGGTCGTAGCTCCAATCGGAACTCAGACCGGACGGCGTGGTGCGCCGCAGGACACGGCCGAGCACGTCGTAGGCGTAGGAGGTCGTGCGCCCGTTGACCGTTTCCTTGAGAGTTCGGCCGAGGGCGTCCCGTTCGATGGAGACCTCCGCGTCCGCGTTGGCCGTGTGGATCAGATGACCCGATGTGCCGTACGCATACGTGGTGGCGTCACCTGAGTCGGTGCGCTGTTCGATGACGCGACCCAGCTCATCCCTGGTGAAGCGCAACGTTTCGCCCGCGCCGTTCGTGCGGGATACCAGGGCGCCCGACGCGTCGTGCGTGTACGTCAGCGTCCGGCCGTTGAAGTCGGTCTCGGCGGCCAGCCAGCCTGCCTCGTCGTACGTGTACGACCATTTCAGACCATGCGGGTTGGAAACTTCGGTCAGTCGGAGTTCGGTGTCGTAGCCGAAGGTGTACTCCGCGCCGTCCGGATCCGTGCGGCTGGCCGGGACGTCGAAATGGGTGGCGGTGTTGCGGGTGACATTGCCCGCCCGGTCGGTGTGGGTGAGCAGATTTCCCTCGCCGTCCCAGGTCCAGGACTCCCGACTGCCGTCCGCGTACTCGCGCCACGTCGGCTTGCCTTCGGTCGTCCAGGCCATGCGGCTGGTCCGGCCCAAGGGGTCGACCACTTCGACGACGCGGCCGAACCGGCCGCGTCGGACGTGACCCTGCGGGTATGGCCCAGGGCGTCGGTGACAGTGGCCAGATGGCCCGACTCGTCGTATGTGTAGCGCGTTTCGGTATCGAGAGGATCGGTCGTGGTGAGCAAGTTGCCGAGCTCGTCGTAGGTGTGCCGCCAGACGGCGCCGCCGGGCTCGACCACCTCGACCGGCCGGCCGAGCTCGTTGTAAGCGGCCCGGGCGACGGACTGGTCCGGCAGGGTGAGCTCAGTGGGATTGCCATCCTCGTCATAGGCGTAGCGCGTCGTGCGGCCCAGCGGATCGGTGACCGAGACGGGTTTGTCGCCCCTCGCTGTCCACTGCGTGCGGGTGGTGTGCCCGAGCGGATCGGTCTCCTCGACGACCATGCCCGCGGAGTTGTACCGGTGGGTGGAGCGGCGGCCGAGGGAGTCGGTGTAGGTGGTGGTGTGCGCCTGGTCGTCGTAGGCGAGGGTGCCGGAGAGGAAGCCGTCGCTGCCCTCGGTGCGCTCGACTCGGCCGCGGGCGTCGTAGAAGTAGGCGAAGGAGGTGCCGTTGCGGTCGGTCCAGGAAGTGACCCGCGCTTCAGCGTCGTAAGTGAAACGCAGTGGTGCGTCGCTGGAGTTGACGACCTCGGTGAGGTTGCCCGCCTCGTCGTAGCCGTACCGCATGACGACCGTACCGGCGCCCTCGCCCGGCGAGGACTCGTACCGCGACGGAGCCTGGTCCAGCAGGCGCAGGGCGGTGATGCGCGGCCCCTGGGTGTCGACGGCGAGGTAGTAGCCGCCGGAGTGGCGGAGCGCCGTGGGGATGCCATCGGGCGTGCGCTCGATGTCGATGCGAGCGCCGTTGCGGTCGTGCCAGCTGTCCAGCGGGAGGTGGAAGACACCAAAGGTGCCGGAAGGGAGGGGGGTACCGAAGGTGCGGACGACTCCGGAGTCCGGGTCGGTGATGGTCATGACGCCGTCGGGCTTGCCGTCCCATTCGAGCGGCCAGCGGGCGCCCTTGACAGGCAGGACGGGCTCGCCGGGCTGCGGCACGGGGTAGACCAGGCGCATGCCGTCCGAGGCGGCGAACACCACTCCTTCCCCGTCGATCTGAAGGCACTCGTCCAGGGTGGAGACCCAGGTGGGGCCGAAGCACACTCCACCGCGGTACGAGGACAGGTGGGTGCGCTCGAAGACCAGGGGGAGGCCGGCGGGGAGTGTGAGGTCGGTCTGTGTCATCAGCATGGCGCCGGTCGCCACGTCGATGGGTTCCCCCACGCACGGGGTGCTCTTGCACGTCCGGGCGGCCGGCCCGATCTCCACCAGGTCGGGGCGGAGCGAGGGCGGCCGCAGCATGAGCGGGACGTCGGTCTTGGCGAACAAGCTGCCCTCGATACCGGCCTTCGTCACGCCGCCGGCGGCTCCGAACACCCCGCCGTAGATCATCCCGTCCCTGGCCGCAGCGTTGATCTCGTCCAGGCTGAAGCCCTTCTGCATGCCCGTGGCGATCTTCAGGGGCTGGGCGACCGCGAGGTCGATGGTCACCGACTCCATGCTCCCGAAGGCCGCCGCGACCAGCGTGCCGGCGGCGATTTCGGCGACGGTGGTGGTGACGGCGACGCCCATCGTGACGCCGAATTCGATGAGGGCCTCGGTGGCCAGGGCAGCGGCGCCGGCAGCGATGCCCGCCGTGAAGAAGGCCAGCGCGATGCCGCCCACGATGACCGCGGCGTCGATGCCGATCTGCGTCCAGAGTTTGTTGATGGCGTCGTCGATGGCCCCGGCGAACTTGTCGAGTGCCTCGGCCATCTGGCGGGACGCCTTGGCGAGGTCGCTGAGCCAGCCCGCGTCGTTGCCCTTGGCGTACCGTCCCCAGAAGGTCCCGAACGCCTCTATCGCCTCACCCGTGTTGTTGGTGATCAGCGAGGAGGCCGCGTTGTTGACAGGCGTACGTACGTCGTCGACGGCGTCGGCGAAGGTCCGCCAGGCATCGGCGGCGTGCCGCAGGGTGCCGGAATTGGCATCCGGCCACCACAGGCCCAGCGTGAGCAGGAGGTCCTTGGCCTCGTCCTCAATGCTCACTTGGCTTCCCCGTCGTAGCCTTCGCCGACCTTCGGCTGCATCTTCGTGAACATCCCGGCGATCAACTCGTCGTTGTCGATGTGCCCGTCCGCCATGTCGGTCATCGCCTCGTGAATGCTGACCAGACCGAGGACGAGGGTGCCGGCCGCCTTCTCGATGGCCTTCTGCTGGGGGCTGTAGGCGTCGCCGAATGCCTTGCCCTGCTCGTCATCACCCCACGGCTTACCGAGCCCGTCGAGGGTGGTGACGAGCGTCGTGAGCGCCTTGCTCAGGTTCTTGCCCTGCGTATGGAAGATCGGAGCCGTCGACTTGATGTCGGCCGTCTTGATGTCCAGAATCTTGCCGCTGTCATTGCCGTCGCCCATGCGAAGCCTCCCCCATTACCGACTGCGAATCACAACCGTAGTTTAGGGAGCCAATAGGGGGTGCTCTGCGTAAGCTCGTACGGCCGGGATAGCCGTCACTGAGGTATGCCGGGCATCCGGTGCCGAGTTGGGCGACCGCGGCAGTGAACCGTCGGGCCAGGCGCTCTCGGAGTAGCCGGGCGGCCTTCTCCGCCGGTGAACACGACCTCGGCCAGCTCGTCGTCATGGGGGCGCAGCATCGCGATGGTCTGTTCATCCAGCGTGCCGCCCTCGAAGATGAACGAGAGCTGGTCGTCCCAAGGGCCCATACGGTGGCACCCAGTCGACGACGAGCAGGGCGGCCGATTTCAGGTCGAGGCCCAGTTCCTCGCGCAGCACATCGGCGGCGACGCGCTTGCGGGCACCTGGCCCTCAGCAGCACCACACTCCCCGATTGCGGGCGCGACGTGGGCCCCGCCGCGAAGTGTCGAAACCTTGACACATCCGCCTACCGAGCGGGGGAAGCGCCTCATCCCGCCAAGCCAGCAGACACGTGCCCCATCCGTGCCCTTCGGAGCGGTGAACAGCGGTCCATACGGGTATCGGCAGACCCTCGCAACAGCTCGCTCGACGGGCTGTTTTCGCAGGTCAGGCGCCTTACAGATACCCGGCGCGCCATAGCTTCCCAAGCTTGTAGCGCGGGTTCGATTCCCGTCATCCGCTCTTGAACGAAGCCCCAGGTCAGTGACCTGGGGCTTCGTCGTCTAGGCCGATTCGGAAGCCGCGCACCACCCGTGCACCACCTCGCGCCCGACACTGAACGGCATCTCGCCCCGCGCGCTACCCGAGATGTCCGGCCAAGAGGTCGGCGAAGCGTGGCACACCGGCCTTCGCAAGTCGGGTGATGGCATCAGCAATCGTGACCGGCGGATTCCGCTTCTCTGCCGCCAGCCTGACCACGGCCTGCACGACCTCACTCGGCAATTCTCCGTACAGTCCGCACAGATACTCGTCCGGGTCGATCACCTGCACTCCGCGCTTCGCCAAGTCGTCGGCAGGGAAGTCACCAAGGTTCCACGTGATGAGCGCGCCGGCCCCGGCGGCCACCGCTGCCGCAGCGTGGTGCCGGTCGTCGGGGTCATCACCCGGCATCTCGTCCACAAGGTGGGCGTAAGCGGCTGCCGGGATCTCACAGTCGGAGAAGAACCGCCGGATGGCGCGAGTAACAGCGGCAGCCGAGTCCGCAGAACGTCTGCCCTCGCGGACGATGACCCGTTCCCACTCCGCCAGGAGTCATTCGGACCACACGATCTCGTGGATGGAGTCCTCCGTGAGGGCCAGCATCACGTCCATCACTGAGAACGGAAACAGGACGTTGGTGTCCACGAAGACCCGCGCCGCCACGTTCGCCCTTCCTCCCCTTCGACACATACCGCGCCATCGCGATCAGTACGGCAACCCGGCATCGTCAAGCACATCAGCGATCTGGCGGCGCCCCTCGCGACGGCGCTCGCGCCGCTGCTGGAACGCCAGGACGTCCGCGAGACGCACCACGCGGTGACTACTTCCGGGCAGATTCGTCGAGGGGATGTCACCGGCATCAAGCAGGCGCGCAACGAACGGCCGAGACAAGCCCAGAAGCTCAGCAGCCTCAGTGGGCGACAGCTGCACCTCGGACGCCAGCACTGTGACGGCATGCCCCCGGGCCAGCTCGCCAGCTGAGGCGAGAAGAACCCGGACCAGCTCCGCTGGCAGCACCATTTCGACACCATCAGGGGTGCGGACCAATACCTCGACCTGCTCCGGCGCCATCCGGGCGGTCGCGGCGAGCGCACCTTGATGCGAGGGGTTCGGCTCGACCTTTTCAGCACGGGCCAGAACGCTCGTTCGAGCCATGTCGGCCTCCCATCCACTACCCCAGTGAAGCAACCATCTGCAATAACTGTAACCGTGGCGGCCCGAGGCAGGCAACCGTGCACAAGACGCGCCCCCGAAACAGGCGGCGAGGTCGCTTTGGCCCGCGCTGGACATCGCCCGCATCGGCCAACGCGATCACGCTCCGGGCCAGCGCCTCGCCTGACTCGCACGGGAAGTCGTGCCACAGCGCGCCAATAGGGGCGGTAAACAGCGGTCAGCAAAGGAGCCAACGAGGCGGCCAGATCAGGGCCGGAAGGTGGCGCAGGACACTAATAGCGCTCAGGCAGCGAAGGGGCAAGTCTGCGCAGGTCGCTCCAGCGGGGTGACCTGACAAGAGCGGCGGCCCTCTTCATGGTCGCGTGGCTGGCCACATCCGTCGTCACCTCGCCAGTGCCTCGGTCCATGGCGGTAACGTGCAGCACACCATTGGTATCCAGATCGGCACGGACCTCAATCCGAGGAATACCGCCAGGGGTGAGCCCGAGCGGCAATGTGAGGACCGCCAGTGTCCTGTTCCGCGTCGGATCGTCCTCCTCTCCCTCGACGAAGTGAAGGACCGCTGTCGGCTGATCGTCCATGTGCGTCGAGAGGATTTCGCTACGTTCCACCGGAAGCGTGGTGTTCCGCTCGATCAGCCTCACGACGGTCTCCCCCTGAACCTCGACTCCGATCGACGAGGAACAGGCGTCCAGGAGGAACACGTCCTTCTGGGCCCCGGACAGCACGCCGGCCTGGAGCGCGGCTCCGGTGACAACCCCCTCCGGGATCAGGCCACGGTAGGGTTCCCGGTTACCCGTGAGTCGGCGGACCAGTTCTCCCACCGCCGGCATCCGGGTGGCACCGCCCGTCAGGATGACCCGGTCGATGTCGGAGAGCGTGATCCCGGCGTCGCTGACGGCCTGATCGACAGGTCGCCGGCAGCGCTCCAGTAGATCCTGGGTGAACGCCTCGAACTCCTCACGGGTCAGCTGCTCGTCGAGGTGCAGCGGTCCGTGGGGACGAGCGGCGAGGTAGGGCAGTCGAAGGGATGCAGTGCGTGTCGCCGAAAGTTCGGTCTTCGCCGTCTCCGCTGCTTCCTGCAGCCGTTGCATCGCCGCGGCGTCTACGGATATGTCGACTCCGTACCGCTCCCGTATGCAGCTCGCGATGTGGTTGACGATCCGCAGGTCCCAGTCGTCACCGCCGAGGTGGTTGTCGCCCGCGGTCGCCTTCACATCCACGACGTTGTCGGAGACCTCTATGAGCGAGACGTCGAGTGTGCCCCCGCCGAGATCGAAGATCAGTACAGTGCTCTCGTCCCGGTTCAGGCCATACGTCATTGCCGCAGCCGTGGGTTCGTTGACCATCCGAATGACATGGAGTCCCGCCTCTTCGCCGGCCCTGACCAACGCCGCCCGCTGGTCCAGCCCGAAGTTTGCAGGAACCGTCAGCACCGCTGCACCGAGCGGCCCTCCGAGGTAGGCCTCGGCATCCTCCCGCAGACGGGCGAGGACCAGCCGCGCGGCATCCTCTGCCGTCAGCCGCACCCCGTAGCGCGTGAGACTCCAGTCAGTGCCCAGCTTCAGCTTCACCGACCGGACGGTGAAATCGGGGTTGGTGATCGCCTGCCGCTTCGCGGCCGTGCCCACCAGGATCGTCCCTTCGGCTGTGACGGCCACCAGGCTCGGCGTGGTGAGCGCTCCCTCCGCGTTGGGGATCAAGCGGACGTCCTCGCCCTCGAAGACACCGATCGCCGAGTTCGTCGTACCGAAGTCGATGCCCACGAACGGGCGAGCGGGCGCGTCCGGCCGAGACTGCCTCGGGCGGGACGGGCCCTGTTGTGCGGGGATCTCGCCAAGCCCCCGGCCATGCCACAGTTTCAGTGCGCGCCGAGCGACATCACGGTCCCTGTCAGCGACAAGTCCGAGAAGCCCCGCTCGCGCTGCGTCCCTGGTCGGCCCATGCACGCTGCCGAGTAACTGTTCGACCAGATGCAGGGAGCCGACGCGCTTCCAGGCCTGAGCCTCGCGCATGGCGGACCGCATCTCGGCCAGCCGGTCGAGATCGCCGCGACGGGGGCTACGAGCCACGTAGATCGTGCCCTGTGCGCTATCGACGCTGAGCGTCGGCGTCTGGTCAGCGATTCGGTGGCGTACCTGCTCGTGTACGTAGGTGTAGAGCTCATCGACGGACACGAGCCCGTCGCCGTCCAGATCCGCGGACCCGTCACGCAGCCCGTTCACCACGGCCGAGGTGAAGACGGAGGGCTCGACGGGCGTGCGGCGGCTGTAGCGGACGTCCCGCTCACCCTCATACGCATACTGCAGGGCCGTGGAGGCCGTGAGTACGACGCGGCCATTGCCCGCGAAGGGCTCGGCGACATCGACGGTGGGCACACCACTGTCGCGGCGTCGCCCGTTCAAGGCGAAGGCTCCGCTGTAGCAGCAGTCGAGGAAGACGACGATGCTCCGGCAGCGGCTCTCACTCATCCAGTCGCCGACCACATCTGCGGAGACGGCCGTGGCGCCGAGAGAGTCATGCTCGGTATCACCCATGACGAAGTGCAGCCGGTTACGCAAGTCCTTCCAGCCATGCAGCGACAGGTGGAGAAGGAGGAGGTCATCGGGTTTGGCCCCGGCGAAGAAGGACTCCAGCGCGCGCATCGCGGTGCGCTGTCGGACGTCAACGAGCGCGTCGACGTCGAATCCGCCGATCTGTGGATCGCCGAGCACCTGCGTAAGCGCCGCCGCATCGGCGATGGCTGCCGGGAGCGTGGCGAAATGGCCATCGTCGTAGTGACTGTTCGCGATGATCAGGGCGCGCTTCGCCACAATGATTCACCCCTCGTGGCGTCGGAGAAACTCCTCCAAGGCGTGCAGCCGCATCTCGTCAGAGGACGTGGACAGCTCGATCTCGTCGCCACCGATCTGGATGCGGATCGTGCCGGACCGGCGGCGGTTCAGCCAATCCTGTGCGAGTCCGACAAGCACGGGGAGCAACGCGCCGCTGCCGCCCAGGCCGATCAGGAGGGTACCCAGCTCCACGGTGCCAGAACTGCGGGTGCCGGGCGGCGCCTGGAGAGAAGCGGGGACACGGTCGATGCTTACCAGGTCCAGGTGGCTCAGTTCGGCCAGCAGGTACTGGAGCTGCTCCTCGACGTAATCCCCCTCGTCCTGCCCGGTGTCGAGAATCAGCCCGACGAGAATTCCCCCTACTGCCACAACGCCTCCCCGTTCGTGCATGCAGAGGCCAACTTTATATGTCCAAGCAGTAGTTGGCGCGGGAGAACGCATGGACTCAGTCGCCGGACCTTGCGTCCGAGAACCGTGTCGTCTTCCTGCACGATGCGCGAGAGACACCCAAGAGATCCGTCCACCCCCGCCGGGCTTGCTGATGACCCCGCTCCTCCGCTCGCTCCCCGGGTCCACCGCGCGCCGATCCGGGAGGAGACCTCGACAAAGACTGCGTGAGCGGCGGCACGACAAGCGACACCCGACTGGCACCCGCCGATCCACATCACGCGCCACGCAACGCCCCTCCAGGCCGATATCCCGTGGCGCCTCTCGGGAGCCGTGCCACAACGTGCCAGTAGGGGCGGTAAACAGCGGTCGACAAGGGGTCCGACGAAGCAGGCGGGACGAGGTCATCGCCGCACATTCGCGCAGGTCAGGGGCCATACACAAGGTCAAGTGCCGGGTGATTCCCAAGCTTATAGCGCGGGTTCGATTCCCCTCATCCGCTCCACAGTAGAGCCCCAGGTCACAGACCTGGGGCTTGCTTATTGCCTAGACCTGTTCAGGCGCGCGTGCCATTCGCGCGCCACAACCGCCTTTGCCGCCAGTCAGGTTGGGCTGAGGGCGGTACGCATCAGGTCCAGGAAGGTGGTGGCTGCGGGACTGGAAGGGCCGTCCGTCCGCCAGGCCAGAGCGACCCGGCCGCGTAGCTGCGGTTCGGCGATCTCCAGCGTCCGCAGCCCGAAAGCCGCCGCCGCGCCGGCAGGGAGGGCCGGAACCACCGCCACGCCGAGACCGCGGGCAGCGAGCTGAGCGAGGAACAGCGGAGCGGCTGCCTCGAAGGCGATGTGGGGCCGGAACCCGGCCTGCGCGCACGCGCGGTCGAGCACCCCGCGCAGCCCTGTGCCACGCGGCAGGCTGATCAGCGGGCGATCACGCAGCTCGGCCAGCGGAAGGCTCGTGCGGTCCGGAGGTGCGAGGGCGGGGTCGTCCGGGGAGACGGCTGCGACCAGCGGTTCGTCGACCAGGACCTGGACGGAGATGCCCGGTGGGGGTTCCTCGTCCGCGAGTCCGATCACGGCGATGTCGAGTTCCCCGCGATTCATCGCGGTGAGCATCCGCTCCGAGGTGTCCTCGGTCAGGGCGATCTCGACCTGGGGGTGGTCCTTGTGGAAACCGGCCAGTACTGCGGCAAGGTCGAACTCGTGGGCTGCCGCGGCTGCGCCTGAGACAAGGCCGAGGGTGACGTGACCGCGCAGCAATCCGGTGAACTCGTCCGCGGTCTGCCGTACCGCTTCGACGGCGGTGAGCGCGGCCCGCGCGTACGGCAGTACGGCCTCACCCACCTCCGTCAGGGTCACCGATCGGCCGGAGCGGTCGAGCAGCGGGTGGCCGAGTTCCTTTTCCAGCTGCCGGACTTGGGCACTCACCCCCGGCTGCGCCAGGTGCAGACGGGCGGCTGCGCGGGTGAAGTTGCCTTCCTCCGCGACCGTGACGAAGTACCGCAGCTGGCGAATATCCATAACTGATCATTCTAGTTGCGAGACATGCAAACTCTTGGACTTATGGCCAGGCTGCCGAGAGCCTTGGGTCATGGGGAACACGACGCACCGGAGACCAGCGGCGGACATCAGGTCCGCGATCGCAGCAGAACGCCGGGAGCTGGCAGCCGTGCTCGCCGAGTTGTCGGCCGAGGAGTGGGACGCGCCGACCCTGTGCGGGGGGTGGCGAGTACGGGAAGTCACGGCCCACATGACAATGGGGTTTCGGTACCCGCTCCCCAAGATGGCGTGGGAGCTCATCAGAGCGCGAGGCAGCCTCCATCGGATGACCGATCGATGTGCCCGTAAGGACGCGGCTTCCCATTCGGCTCGTGACCTCGCCGCGTTGCTCAACGACAACGCGGATCATCCCTGGAAGCCGCCGGTCGGCGGGATCGAGGCGGCCCTCGGCCACGACGTGGTCCACGGCCTGGACATCACGGTCGCGCTGGGCCTCAGCCGCCGGGTACCCGAGGAGCGCGTGCGCATCCTCTTGGAGAGCATCAACGCCAGGACCGTCAAATTCTTCGGTGCCGACCTGGCCGGCATCGAACTCCGCGCCAACGACCTCGACTGGTCCTTCGGTACCGGAGCGCCCCTGTCCGGCTCTGCGCAGGACCTCCTCCTGCTCGCCTACGGCCGACGGCTCCCCCCAGGACACCTCCACGGCGAACCGCGCGACCGCTTCGTCGCCCCGCAAGGGTGACGAACATGCGCATCCGGCTCCTCGAAGGGCTCGCCCTGCTCGCCACGGGTCTGCTCGCCGGCGCATTCGGCTACGGCGCGGTCAACCTCGTCCCCACTTTCCACGCGGTACCACTCGACATGCGCCTGTCCTTCCACGCCGAGCTGATGAAGATGAACGGCATCACCATGCAGGCCGCGATGGCCGTGTCGACGCTGAGCTCCCTCACTCTCGCAGCCCTGACACGCGGCCGCGCCCGGCTGATCTCGGGTACGGCAGGTCTGCTTGCTCTCGCTTCCTTCCTGATAACCCGGCTCGGCAACGTGCCGATCAACGGAAGAATCAAGGAATGGGCGCTCACCTCGCCACCGGTCGATCACGCGGAGATCCTGCAGCGCTGGGAATTCTTCAACGACCTGCGCACGCTCACCGCCCTCACCGCGTTCGCTCTGCTTATCCGCCTCGCCCTGAGGCCGATTGCGGTAGCCGTTCCGGGCGTCAGCGACCCTGTGAGCGGCGGCAGCTCGCAGTCCGTCCGTGCCCTCTCGCCCCCGTGAGGCACCGCCATGAGGGGCGTGCCCCAACCGTGCCCTCAGGGGCGGCCAACAGGGGGTCAGAACCGGAGCACAGAAAGGCCGCAGGAGTCTCCTCCGCGGATCGCTTACAGCAGGTCAGGAGGTATACGGACACGTTCCGCACCATAGAGTCCCGAGCTTATGGCGCGGGTTCGATTCCCCTCCTCCGCTCTTGCAAGAAGGCCCAGGTCAGCGACCTGGGCCTTCGCCGTCACAGTGGGTGCGGTGGCGGCACGACCAGGACGGCTGCAAGGAGGCGGGGCCGCATCCGGGGCAGCGCCTGGGTCTCGAACCATCCGCCGGATGGGAGCGTGTGACGGCGAGCCGTACCCGGGGTGGGGTCGCCCAGTTCGGAAGGGTCGATGCCCAGGTTGGCGAGTTCCCCCAAATCGGCCTTGCGATTGACGCTGTGAAGCACTCCGGAAGGCTGATCGAGCCGGAGGAAGCCCCGGCCTCGGAGTGCGGCAGGAGCCACACCGAGCCGGAGGCCGTGCCACAGCGTGCCGGCAAGGGCGGTCAACAGCGGACACCACCGGGTTCGCCCGCGCCCACCACCGGAGGCCTTCAAAGGACGTTCCCGCAGGCCAGGAGCACCTTTGCCACTCAGTCCCTGCCCACGCGCCTGCCACTCTGGGGGCTCCTGGAAACGCCCGCAGGCTCACGTTCCGACTGACGGCGCACGTCGCAGCTGGTGGACGCCTTATTCCCAAAACGCTGCACTCGGGGGAATCAATATCTGTCCCCGCGGTCAGAGAATTTAACGGGCCCCGCAGGGAGAGTTTTTGCCGCAGCGCACACGGTGGAGATATTTACGCACACAAACCGCTGCAGCGTGCTACTGTCGATCTCGGTTGCAGTTTTGGTACCCAAAAACTTCAAGCGCTCCAGTCGGCCTCCGTGCCACCTTCAAGCGCTTCATATTTCCGGGTCATTTTCCGGCGGGGCATCATCGCGGCGACACGGCGTCCGTACAGTGCGGATGCTGGCGCACTGCCCCAAAGGAGATTTGACATGGCATCTGGCACCGTGAAGTGGTTCAACGCGGCCAAGGGTTTCGGCTTCATCGAGCAGGACGGTGGCGGCCCGGACGTGTTCGCCCACTTCTCGAACATCGCCGCCCAGGGCTTCCGTGAGCTGCTGGAAGGCCAGAAGGTCACCTTCGACATCGCGCAGGGCCAGAAGGGCCCGACGGCCGAGAACATCGTTCCCGCCTGACGCTGACGCGCATTTCGCAGCTGGGGCCCGCATCCCTCGGGGTGCGGGCCCCAGCTGCACATATTTCCCGCAGTGGTGTCACCTGCGGGACGAAGCATGCAGGGTTGCAGGCCCTCAGAGCTTCGCCCACTCGATTTTTCTGCATTCGCGCCCACATGACGCGATCTCATCTCAGCGCCTGCACCCCTGCAGAATCCCTGTAGGGACAGATTCGCTTTCACATTCCATTCGGCCCGTTCTTGCGATTCCCTGCGCCAAGTATCCGCTGCGGGAATTCCTTGATACGTGCCGTATCAAGGAAGGTTCTGAATGAACCGCACACGTACGAACGACCGTTCCTCTCGCACCCGCAGCCGTAACGGCGGCCCCGCTTTCGGCGCTGCCGGCGGTACGGAGCGGGGCAGCCGCTTCGGTTCGTCCGCCCCGAGCCGCTCGTCCGCCCCGAGCCGTTCGGGCGGTTCGAGCCGCTCGGGCGGTTCGAGCCGCTCGGGCGGCTACGGCCGACGGCCCGCAGCGGTACAGGGCGAGTTCGCCCTGCCGAAGACCATCACTCCCGCGCTGCCCGCAGTCGAGGCCTTCGGCGACCTCGACATGCCGGCCGAACTGCTGGCCGCCCTCGGCGCGCAAGGCGTGACCGTGCCCTTCCCGATCCAGGGCGCCACCCTGCCCAACACCCTCGCAGGTCGTGACGCCCTCGGCCGCGGACGCACCGGCTCCGGCAAGACCCTTGCCTTCGGCCTCGCGCTGCTGGCTCGCACCGCCGGGCAGCGTGCCGAGCCCCGTCAGCCGCTCGCGCTGGTCCTCGTACCGACCCGTGAGCTGGCCCAGCAGGTCACCGACGCCCTCACCCCCTACGCCCGCTCGGTCAAGCTGCGGCTGGCCACGGTCGTCGGCGGCATGCCCATCGGGCGGCAGGCCGGCGCGCTGCGCGGCGGTGCCGAGGTCGTCGTCGCCACGCCGGGACGGCTCAAGGACCTGATCGACCGCGGGGACTGCCGGCTGAACCAGGTGGGCATCACCGTCCTCGACGAAGCCGACCAGATGGCCGACATGGGCTTCATGCCGCAGGTCACCGCGCTCCTGGACCAGGTGCGTCCCGAGGGTCAGCGGATGCTGTTCTCCGCCACCCTGGACCGCAACGTCGACCTGCTGGTTCGTCGCTACCTGACCGACCCGGTCGTGCACTCGGTGGACCCGTCGGCGGGTGCGGTGACCTCGATGGAGCACCACGTCCTGCACGTCCACGGCGCCGACAAGCAGCGGATGACGACGGAGATCGCGGCGCGTGAAGGCCGGGTGATGATGTTCCTGGACACCAAGCACGCTGTGGACCGCCTCACCCAGGACCTCCTCAACAGTGGGGTCCGCGCCGCCGCCCTCCACGGAGGTAAATCCCAGCCCCAGCGGACCCGCACCCTGGCCCAGTTCAAGACCGGGCACGTCAACGTCCTGGTCGCCACGAACGTCGCCGCCCGCGGCATCCACGTCGACAACCTCGACCTCGTCGTGAACGTCGACCCGCCGACCGACCACAAGGACTACCTCCACCGTGGTGGGCGTACTGCCCGCGCGGGCGAGTCCGGCAGCGTCGTCACCCTGGTCACCGCCAACCAGCGCCGCGACATGGCGCGTCTCATGGCCGCCGCCGGCATCGTCCCTCAGACCACCCAGGTCCGTTCCGGCGATGAAGCACTGAACCGCATCACCGGCGCCCAGGCCCCTTCCGGTATCCCCGTAACCATTACGGCGCCGGTGTCCGAGCGGCCCAAGCGGCGCGCAGCCTCGCGCGGTCGACGCAGCCCCGGAGCGGCTGCCCGGCGCGTCAGCGTGCGGCAGTCGGCCTTCGATGCGGCGGCCTGACAGCCCCGTGATCAGGAAACCGACCCATCTCTGCAGGAGGCACGTTGTGACGCTGGTCCAGATGCAGCCCCGCTCGGCAAGTGCCGACCCCGTGGCCCAGACCGTGGACAACGCCATGGAGGCGGCCGGGCCACAGGTCTGTGATGACATGACGGTCGAGGTGGCCCTGTCCGTCATGGTCAGTGCCCGCGCCGGACATCTGCTCGTCTGCGACAACGACGGCCTGTGCACCGGACTGGTCACCCAGGCCCGGCTCGCCGCCGTCCGCGACGGTGACGCGTACACGGACCGGGTCCGGCTGCGTGACGTCCTCGCCGACCGCGGGCCGTTCGCCTCGTCCATGACCATGCTGGCCGAGGCCGAGCACGCGATGCGCTACCGCCGGCTCGACGCCCTGCCCGTCGTCGATGAGCAAGGCGGCGCTCTGGGCGTCCTCGCCCTTGCCCACTGAACGACCTCACCGCGCGGTTCGGACCATTCACCTCTTCCCCTTGTGAGGCATCATGCGCTGCGTCATCGCCCGCTTCCCGTTCGACCTGACCAAAAGCGGCGTCCTGGAATCGATGAAGGGCATCAAGCCCGAGCAGGCCACCGGCGAGTCCGTGATCATCGGGCGCCGTACCTACCCCGTCAAGCAGGTCGGCCAGGTCATCACCCGCCAGGACCGCCGTGACTTCAGCGCCGGTGAGGTCCTCCGGGCCATGACCCAGCTCGGGTTCACCTGCCACGGCCTTCCCAAGGCCGCAGCCCCCACGCGCGACCTCAGCCCGCTCCAGAAGGCAGCCGCACTGCTCGGGCATCCCGTTACCGTCTGACCGACGGGCCCGGCGCGAGCCGACACGGACACAGCGACGAGGGCCCGACCGGCACGTGCCGGTCGGGCCTCCTGCGTACCGACGGCTTTCTCTACGCGGCGCAGGGTCAGTGGTCGGAGTAGCTGAAGTCGCCCACGGTCCAGGCGCTGGCATCCGCGATCGAGACGCGGTACGTCCCACCCGTCTCCGGGATCCCCACTGTGCCCTGCAGGATGCGGGCCCCATGGAACGCGCATCGCCGCCCGCGCACGCGAACTCGTCGACCAGGGCACCCCCATCGAGGCCGCCTGCCGCATCGTGCTGCTCGAAGTCCGGCTCGAGGAAGCGCAGCGCGTCAATGCCGAGTACCGTCGCGCAGCGGCCAAGGCGCATACACGGACTGCGGCCTGAGGCAGGCGGGCCCGCTGCTCTCGGCGGGCACGCCCACCCGCCCGTGTCGGGGTCGTGACACGCCCCTTCCCTCTGGTGACAGCCCGTTGCGGGCGTGTAGCGTCTGCGTCAGCTGTCGTGGTTCGGAAGTTCCCCTTTGCCCACGCCTCGGCGTGGGTGTTTTGCTGTGCTGTGCCGCAGGAACCAGGGCGATCACCTCCGCCTTCCGCACGTTGTGGGAGGCGTTCATCGACTGGGAGGCATGGATATGGCTACGGGAACTGTGAAGTGGTTCAACGCGGAGAAGGGCTTCGGCTTCATCGCCCAGGACGGTGGCGGCCCGGACGTCTTCGCCCACTACTCTGCGATCAACTCCTCGGGCTTCCGCGAGCTCCAGGAAGGCCAGGCCGTGACCTTCGACGTCACCCAGGGCCAGAAGGGCCCCCAGGCCGAGAACATCACCCCGGCCTGACCTTCACCACCCCACCCCACCCGTGGGCACCGAGACCGGCACGTGAGGCTGCCTCTGCCGCTTCACGTGCCGCTCGACCAGAACAGCGGACGCCTGCGATGTCGGCGGGGTCCGAGGCATACCGATCAGGGCCGCGCAGCTGTTGCTGCGCGGCCCTGATCTTGTCCATGCCGGGGCACGACCAGCGCGGCTGCGCGGCGTCGGCACGGTGCGGTGCGGTGCGGTGCGGTGCGGTGCGTATGCGAGGTCAGGTGCTGCGCCGGTCGTGGCTGTCCTGGCGGAGGTGGTCGGTGTGCCGGGTCATGGCGTCCAGGTGATCGACGAGGGCCGAGTCCGCGGGGCGCAGGTGAGGCCGGGTATCGGCCAGGGGCCGGATGAGGCGGGCTGCGTCGTTGTCGGCGAGGGCCCGGTTCAGTTCGCCGACGGCCGCCGCGGCGGCGTCGGGGAGGTCGGTGAGGGCGGTGATCTGGCCGGCGAGGCGGCGCAGGTCTGCGGCGTTGTCGCGGGCCCAGGCGGTGACGGTGCGTTCGGCGGCGCGTGTGTCGCGGGTGGCCTGGACACGCTCTTCTCCGGTGGAGCCGGGGGTGCCGGGGCGCAGCCGCAGGTAGCGGCGTTCGGCGGCCTGGCGGCTGGCGACCCCGAGGGGGCCGGCGAGGTCGGCCCAGCTCGCACCCTGTCCGCGGGCGGTTTCGATCAGCCCGCTCTCCCAGCCGGCGAGCTGCTCGCGGATCTCACGCAGCATCAGCAGGGCCGCCAGGGCCGGGTGCGGGCCCGCGTCGGCAGCGGGTGGCTCCGCGGTGATCGGCGTCCGGGCGGAGGATCGCTGCGCGTCCTTCACGGACTGGTTGATGGCTTCCAGCGCCGCGGCGGCGGCGCGGAAGGGGACCGGTGCGGCCGGCGTGGCGGCTTCGTTCAAGGGACTCTCCGTCGCTCTGTCATCCTCCAGATGACGCCTTGCTTGTCATCGCTTCGATGACATGCTACAACGGAAACACGTTGAAGCGCATTGGCAGTTTCTGCCTGAACCAACTTGGAGGTGTTTCGCGATGTTGATGCGCACTGACCCGTTCCGCGAGATGGACCGCATCGTCCAGCAGCTGTCGGGTACGTCCGGGACCTGGTCGAAGCCGTCGGTGATGCCGATGGACGCCTACCGCGAGGGCGACGAGTACGTGATCGCCTTCGACCTGCCCGGTGTGAGCACCGAGGCGATCGACATCGACGTCGAGCGGAACATGCTGACCGTGAAGGCGGAGCGCCGCCCGGTCGCCAAGGCCGACTCCGTGACGATGGAGCTCTCCGAGAGGCCCCTGGGCGTCTTCTCCCGCCAGATCGTCCTCGCAGACACCCTCGACACCGAGCGCATCCAGGCCGACTACGACGCGGGTGTCCTGACCCTGCGCATCCCGATCGCCGAGCGCGCCAAGCCCCGCAAGGTCAGCATCAGCGCCGGATCCGGCCGCAAGCAGATCTCCGACTGAACCGTCCCCCCTCAGCCGGTCGCGGAGGGCGGGAGAGCTGATTTCCCCCTCCGGCACCCGCCCTCCGCACCCTTCACCCCTTCACCGGAGGTGACGTGATGTCGATACGCAGGGAGTCGTTCCTGACCCATGTCCGGGAACGCGGCGAGTACGCGACCACGGAGGAAGCCGACCGGGTTGCCCGCGTCGTCCTGGCCCTGCTCGGCGCACACCTGGTGGGAACCGTACGGGCCAAGCTCGCCGCCCGACTCCCGGAGACGTACGCCCTGATCCTCCTCAACCCGCTACAGGCGGCGGAGCCGCTCTCACCGGAACGGTTCGTCCGTGCGACCGCCGCCTGGATCGAGGGCGCCACCGAGAAGACGGCCCTGTGGGACATCGGCGCCGTCCTGTCCACAGCAGCCGCCACCGCGGGCGATGCCCTCACCCGCGAGATCCTCCTCCAGCTACCACCCGGCTACGGCCTCCTCTTCGGCCACCCCCAGCCCACCTGACCACCCCCGGCCCTCGGCCCTCGGCCCTCGGCCGGACCCTTCGCAGAGAAAGGCACGCGCAGCCATGTACGACCAGCCACGAGCGAACCGGTCCACACCCGCCGTGACGTTCGAACAGATGCTGGAACGCGTGCGCTACGAAGGCGCCTACCCCACTCGCGAACGCGCCGCGGAAGCCGTCCACCAGGTCCTTGCCGCCCTCGGCCGCCAACTGACCGGCAAGGAGCGCGTCGACCTCGCGCAGTGCCTGCCCGTCGAGGCTGCTCTCACCTTGACCGCCCAGATCCCCGACACCGAAAACCTCACCGGCTGGGGTTTCATCAAAGACATGGCCTCACGAAGCGACTGCAGCCCAGCCATCGCCCGCTGGGACACCGGCGCCGTCCTCGCCGCCGTCACCGCACTCGCCGGACACGACCTCCTCGCCCGCATCCTCCAGCGGCTCCCCGACGACTACGCACTCCTCTTCGGGCAGGCGCAACTGCACCGGCCTCAGCGCACCGTCGCCTGATCGGAGCCGACTGGGCGCGGACACGCAACGGGGCCGGGGCCGCTACCACGGTCCCGGCTCCGTGCGCACATTGGCCTGACCGTCGATGAGGCACGCACGGTTCGACCGGGTGCTCGAGGCCGATTACCTCATCACCCGCCACGCGAAAATCTATGACGGCCGGAGTAGACATTGAGCTGTGTCGTGGTTATGGTTTCTCTCGTAGCCCAGAGAGACAGCAGGGCCTGGCAGAGACGAACTGCCGGGCAGCAGTATCCGCAGTTGCAGTGCGCAGGACGGTCCGGTGGTGGAGTTCCGAAGCCAGGGTTGTTGCAGGAAGGCAACGGGGCTGACGACCGGACCGGGTGGCCCGCAATGATCAGGGGCCGCCGTGAGCAGTACCGCAGTTGACGCAGTGGCAGTACATGTAAGTGCAGTTCGCAGTACCCAGCAGTGAAGTAGTGAGCAGCACCTCGGTGAAGGCGTCGGCTGCGGGCGCGCGCACCGGGAAGTTCGGCAGTGGGGTTCCAAGCCAGAGCAGACGCAGGACGGGCGACGGGGCTGGCTGCCGAAGAGTGGCGCCATGTGAGGTCACTGAGAGTTCGCAGTAGGAGCAGTGCCAGCAGTTCGCAGTTCGCAGTCCCCGTTTAACAAGTAGTTGATCACCGAGGGAAGAACGGAGGAACCGAGCGCCATCAGGATCGCCCGGGCGGAAGTCTGAGCCCGGGTACCGCAGGACATCGATAGTGAGGTGGTCTCCGGTCAAGCAACCGCGATCCCCGTACTCCCGGCAGCATCGTGGCCGGGTCGGCGGAAACAGAAGGCCGGCGCAGGACTAGGGTCGGCAGATGGTGTAGTAGTTCCTTCGGGGCCCTGGTGTCATATGGCACCAGGGCCCCTCCACGCGTTCCATGAGAGAGGTTCAATGACAGCAGACGATTCGTTCGGCCGTCTCGACGACGACGACTACCCCGCCTACACGATGGGCCGGGCCGCCGAAATACTCGGCACCACCCAGGGCTTCCTCCGCGCCATCGGCGAAGCCCGCCTCATCACCCCGCTGCGCTCCGAGGGCGGACACCGCCGCTACTCCCGCTACCAGCTGCGCATCGCCGCCCGGGCCCGGGAACTCGTCGACCAGGGCACCCCCATCGAGGCCGCCTGCCGCATCATCATCCTCGAAGACCAGCTTGAGGAAGCCCAGCGCATCAACGCGGAATACCGCCGCGCCGCCGAATCGTCCGACCCGCCGGCCTCGGCCTGAGGTGAGCGGTGCCCGGCCGGTATGGGCGGGCCGCGCCCAAGGGGCGGCGTCAGCGCCACCACCCCGTTTCGACCGTCACCGTCCGGTCGTCGTTGCAAGCCGGTTTGGACGGAGTGCTATTCAGGCACTTGATGCTTCTGTGAGGTCCGCCCCGGCGTCAGCGCTGCGCTTGTCCTGGTGGGTGCCGTGCCAGTCCAGGCACATCACCGTGGCGTCGTCCTGGAGACGGCCGCCGTGGGCGCGCAGCACCTCTGCGACCAGGGCCCGGGAGGCCTCGCGGGGGTGGAGATCGCCCGTGCGCACGATCAGGGAGGGCAGGTCGACCTCCACAGCGCGGCGCTCGAGCATGCCGTCGGTCAGCATGACAAGCCGGTCACCCGGCCGCAGGTCCAGCCGCTGCACCCGATAGGCGGCACGACGGTGGATACCGAACGGTAGATCCACTTCGGGAACGATCTCCTCGATCCTCCCGTGCCTCAGGCGCAGCGGCCAGGGGTGTCCCGCGTTGACGAACTCAGTGGCCCCGTCGAGCAGGCTGGCGTGCAGCAGCTGCCCGGTGACGAAGCCCCGCCGGCCGTTGTCGAAGACTGCCTGGTTGGCCTCGAGAGCCTGCTCGTCGAGCTCGGCGCCGGCACGCCTGGCCCTGCGGAGCGCACCCACGGCCAGGGTGGCCAGGAGCGCGGCTTCCACGTCGTGGCCCATGGCATCGGTGACGGAGAGCTGCATGGTGTCCCGATCAACGACGTAGTCGAAGGTGTCGCCGCCGACGTGCGTCGCCGGTTCCAGCGCTCCGGCGACCGTGAACTGGGCCGCCTCACATGCCAGCGAGGTGGGAAGGAGCCGGTGCTGGATCTCGGCCGCCAGGTTCAGGGGCCGCGTACGGCGGCCCCACTGGTAGACATCGGTGAAGGACCGGTTCGCGATGACGATGTAGGCCAAGGCATGCGCGGTGGCACTGATCTGCCTCATCGCATCCTCATCCGGGTGATCAGGGAGGAAAAGCTCCAGCAGGCCGATCGCGTCGCCGCGGTTGGTGACGGGTGCGACAACCCTGACCGGTCCGGCGCCCTCCCGCTGCACGGCCGGCCGCTGTGTCCGCACCACGTCCCCGTAGAGGGTTCCAGGAAGAGCAATGCGTTCGGGGGGCTCGTCGGACTTGACGTCGTCGGCCGCACCGAGCCGTACCACCGAAGTTCCGTTGAAGTCCACGATCAGGAACGAGACCGTGCCCGCGTGCAGACGGTCCCGGAGCATGCGCGCGACAACGTCCAGAGACTCGACCGGGGCGGCGGCTTCCGCTGCCGAGAGCGCGCCGGCGAGGTCTACCTCTGCCTCCCGCTCGCAGTCGGCGCGCCACTGCTGGACGCCGGGATCCCGCTCCTCAGTGGGTGGCATGGCCTCTCCCCTTCCCAGAAGGCAGTAGTCGCACTCGCCGCAAGAGCTGCTCCCCGCCTCTCGCGGGGCCGTCCGAGGCCAAGGTGATCGTCAGCACGACCGCGCCAACGCGCCGAAACATGGACGGATCACGGGCCTGCGGCCACGCCCGGCACGCCTCCGGCGCACGTCCGGCGCACGTCCGAGAGACTTACCGGACCGACCCGGTGCCCACATTGCCCGAGGACCCGCAGACCGGGTGCCTGCTACCGGCCGCGAAGGCCGTGCTGCCTGACCGGATCACCCGAACAGCAGGCACCGGTCTTATGCCCGCTCGACGCCGCACGGCCAACAGCATGGTTCGCCGCCCGGAATTTCGGGGCACACGGTTGCGCGGGGCCCAGGTCACAGACCGTCAGCGCGCCGCGAGAAGTGCACGCTCCAGCACGTCGAATGCACCCTGCACGCGCGACCGATGGTCGTCGGCCACGTCGGCCGCGCGCTCGCCCGCGAGCAGGCGTCGGGCTGTGGTGACGTAGACGGCTCGGTACGCGGCGACGGTCAGCGCCGCCGCGAGGCGGGGGTCGGGGCCGTCACCGCGGGGGGCAGTCTCGGCCATCGCGTCCCCCAGCGCCTCCTCCACCTCCTCGACGCCTTCGCGCGCCCGCGCCCGCAGGGCGGGCGAGTCCAGCACGACGCGCCAGAAGTACGGGAAATCGTCGCTCACCGCCGCCAGTGGATGGCGCTGGTCCAGGAGTTGGAGCAGCAGAGCGCGCAGAGCTGCCAGGGGGGACTCGCCGGCCGGACGGTTTCGCACCGCAGCCGTGAAGAGCTCGACGGCTTCGGGGATCCGGTCCAGGAAGAGGTCCTCCTTGCGGGGGAAGTGGTTGAAGACCGTCATCGTGGAGACATGAGCGGCCTTGGCGATCTCCGCCACGGTCACCTGGTCGAAGCCGCGCTCCGCGAACAGCATCGTCGCCTCGTCGGAGATCCGTTGCCGCGTCTCGCGCTTCTTGCGCTCGCGCAATGTCAACGCCTGGTCGGCCACGGGCTCTCCGGAGCCATGCCTCTCAGTTTCCTCGGTCATAAAGAACATTATAGCGACTCTAAAGTTTTAGTGACTATAGTGAGCTCCATGGACTCGGACTTTGACGTAGTGGTGGCCGGAGGCGGCCCGGTCGGACTGATGCTCGCCTGCGAGCTCCGGCTCGGTGGCGCAAGCGTGGCGGTCGTCGAGCGCCGCACCGAAGTGGATCAGACCATCAAGGCGGGGGCGATCAACACGTCGACCGCCGAAGCCTTCTACCGGCGCGGCATGCTGCCCGCGCTGGCCGAGGTGCAGCAGCGCTCCGTCGAGCGGTTCCAGGCGTTCGTACGCGCACAACGGGGGACGCAGGCGAACGGACAGCTTCCTCACAAGCCGTCCAAGTTCGCCGGGCACTTCGCCGGGATCATGCTGCGCGGGGAACTGCTGGACGCGACCGACTCGGACTTCATGAACGCCGGTCCCGCTGGAGGGGTCAGCCTCATACCCCAGCAGGAGGTTGAACGGCTGCTCACCGAGCGCGCCCGGCAGCTCGGCGTCGAGCTGCACAGCGGCACGGAGTTGACGGGGTTCGACGAGGACGACGGCGGGATCGAGGTCCGCGTGGCCCGGGTAGCCGACGGGTGGGCCGAGAAGATGCGCGCGAACTGGCTCGTGGGCTGCGACGGCGGCCGCAGCACGGTCCGCAAGCTCGCCGGGTTCGCCTTCCCCGGTACGGATCCGCAGATCACCGGTCACCAGGCACTCGTCGAGATGACCGGGTCCGAAGCCCTCCGGCCCGGCTGGAACCACACGGACACCGGGACGTACGTTCACGGGCCGATGCCCGGTCGCATCCTCACGGTCGAGTTCGACGGGCCGCCGGCCGACCGGGAAGCGGCAGTCACCGCAGAGGAGTTGCAGGCGAGTCTGCGACACGTTTCCGGGGCGGAGGTCACGATCACCGGCGTGCGCACCGCCACCCGCTTCACCGACAACGCGCGCCAGGCGGCCGACTACCGCGCGGGCCGGGTCCTCCTGGCGGGCGACGCTGCGCACGTCCACTCACCCTTCGGCGGCCAGGGGCTGAACCTCGGCATCGGCGATGCGATGAATCTCGGCTGGAAGCTCGCTGCGGTCGTACGCGGCCGGGCACCGGAAGGGCTGCTGGACTCGTACGCGGCCGAACGGCACCCGATCGGGGCCTGGGTGCTCGAATGGACCCGGGCACAGGTCGCGTTGATGCGGCCCGAACCGCAGGCCCGCGCCCTGCGCGGCGTTGTCGCCGAGCTGACCGAGTCGGTCGCCGGCACCACGTACTTCGCCAAGAAGATCTCCGGGGTTTCGCATCGGTACGACCTCCCCGGTAGCCATCCACTGGTCGGCCGCAGCGCCCCGGACCTCGAACTCGCCGACGGGACGCGCCTCGCGGACCTGCTCCACGACGGGCGGGGATTGCTGCTCGATCTCGCCGACGACGCGGGGCTCAGGGCGGAGGCCGAGGGGTACGGCGAGCGGGTGCGCGTCGCCACCGCCGCCTGCCCCGGCAGACCGGAGCTGGCCGGGCTGCTCGTACGCCCCGACGGATTCACCGCCTGGGCGGCCGGCGCCGGGGACGCGTCGGACACGGCGGGTACGGGGGATACGGCGGGTACGGGGGACCGGCTCGCCGACGCCCTGTCGCAGTGGTTCGGAGCGCCGGACCGTGCTGCGCGGACGAGCGAATCGGCCGCGGCCTGTTGATGCGGGGAAGCGTGCGGTGGCCAGCCCGGCCACACGACCGCCGGACACCGCTGCCACGCGGGGGTCGGCGAAACGCCGCCATCCACTCTTGACCGCGCCTGCGCGCGGGCGGGATTCCAGCCCTGTGTGGTCTTCGAAGCGGCCGATCCGCGGTTCCCGGCGCAGAAGGGTCAAGGCCATGAAGTCTCCGATGGCCCGGCGGGGGCGGGGTAGGGGCGGCAGCCGCAGGCCGGTCGACGTCCGCACCGTGCCCCCGGCCGCCCAGGGCGTGTCCGCGGCCAGGTTGCCTCCAGAGCCGCCGCGCCGAGCTCGGCGTCGAGCAGCGGGTCGGCCAGGAACAGATCTGCGGTCTCGGTGGTCATCTGAGCCTGGTCATCCGAGCCTCCTCATGCGGTCGGTGGTCCGACCGGATCAATGTGGTGGTGGTGCGCACCAGGACGACTAGTGTTCCCGGATGACTTCGTCCACTCATTGGCCGGTCGCGGATCAGCTGAGGACGCCTCGGCTCTCGCTTGAACCCCTGCGCACCGAGCACGCGCAGGAGGCCTTCCCGGTCCTCGACGACGTCCGGCTGCACACCTGGACGGGCGGGGAGCCGAGCTCGCTCGAGGAACTGCAGGCCAGGTACGCCCGTCAGTCCCCGGGCCGGTCGCCGGACGGAAGCCAGGGCTGGCTGAACTGGATGCTGCGCCGGGTGGAGGACGGCCGGCTGGTCGGAACGGTTCAAGCGACCCTGTACCGGACGGAAAGCGGCGGACTTGAAGCCTCGCTCGCCTGGGTGACAGGGGTCGAACACCAGGGCCGGGGCTACGCCCGCGAGGGGGCCCAGGCCATGGCCGCATGGCTGAGCTCCCATCAGGTGTCGGCCCTGGCCGCGTACGTCCACCCGGAGCACGCCGCGTCCGCGGGCGTCGCCCGGGCCCTCGGCCTGACCGCATCCGACACGCTGGTCGACGGCGAGACCCGCTGGAGCACCTCCGGCCGCTGACACCCGCCCGGGCCGGGCGCGCCCCTCCGGCACGCAGCCGGCCGGGCGGGGGAGGTACGGAAATGCCGTCGTGCGCGGCGGAAAGGGCGGCCCGGTCGGACCGGTCAGGAATCGAGAAGCACCGGCGAACGCCCCGCAGCTAGCGTGATGGTCATGGACATCACCATTCACACGACCGCCCTCCCGCATGACGACCCGGACGCCGCCGTGGCCTTCTACCGCGACGCCCTCGGCTTCGAGGTCCGCAGCGACGTCGGTCAGGGCAAGATGCGCTGGATCACGGTCGGCCCCGTCGGCCAGCCCGGCACGTCCATCCTCCTGGCGCCGCCGGCCGCCGACCCCGGGGTCACCGAGGACGAGCGCCGCACCATCGTCGAGATGATGGCCAAGGGCACCTACGGCTGGATCCTGCTGGCCACCCCGGACCTCGACGGCACCTTCGAGAAGGTGCAGGCCACGGACGCCGAGGTCGTCCAAGAGCCGACCGAGCAGCCGTACGGCATGCGCGACTGCGCCTTCCGCGACCCCGCGGGCAACCTGATCCGCATCCAAGAACTTCGCTGAGCGGAGTCCCCATATGTGTCACCCTGCCTGGATGAGCGCACTGACCGCGGCGCAGCGCCTGAGCGACCTCGCGCGACTGCGCCGCGTGCGCGACCGGATCGACCGGGAGTACGAGCAGCCGCTGGACGTCGAGGCGCTCGCCCGCGGCGTGAACATGTCGGCCGGACACCTGAGCCGCCAATTCCGGCTGGCCTACGGTGAGTCGCCGTACTCCTATCTCATGACGCGGCGCATCGAGCGCGCGATGGCGCTGCTGCGTCGTGGCGACCTCAGCGTCACCGAGGTGTGCTTCGCCGTCGGCTGCTCGTCGCTGGGCACCTTCAGCACCCGCTTCACCGAGCTGGTCGGCATGCCGCCCAGCATCTTCCGGCGCCGGGCGGCGGACGGTGCGGCGGGGATGCCGTCGTGCGTGGCCAAGCAGGTCACCAGACCCGTCAGGAATCGAGAAGCACCGGCGACCGAGCCGGAACCAGCGCGACGGACATGAACTCCCTCGCATCCGTCACCCTCGAGGCGGCCGGTCCCACGGCCGCCGAACGGCGGCGTCGTACGGGCCCGGAGGGGACGATCTGGAAGGTCGCCACGTCCGCGAAGAAGGGTACTCGCCGAACTGCCGGCCCTCCTGGCCCTGAGCACGGGAGACGGTGGGGACGGCATGGTTCAGTGTGCGCAAGGACGGCCGCGGTGGCGGCTGTGGCCGGGCCCGGGGAGGGCACGGCCGAGCCGTGCGGGCCCGGGGTCATTGCGGTGGTCAGCGGGCGCGGGCGCGCCAGCGGACGTATTGCTCCTCCGGGTCGCCGGTGTACGCCCACGGGATCCGGGTGGCGCGGCCGTCCAGGAGGTCGAAGACCGTGGCCGCCTCCGTGAGCATGTCGGCGTGGACCAGGCCGTGGGCCAGGTGATTGAGGTCGGCCACGTCCTGGGCCTGCGGGGTGGTACGGGATCCGATCCAGCGCTCCATCGTCGTACGCAGGTCCCACAGTCCCGCGTCACCGCTCCAGTGGTGCAGCAGGTCCAGGGTGTTCCTGCCCTCGCTCTCCGCCCGGTGGCGGTACTGCTCCGCCCGGGCCACCTGCGGCAGGACCGCGAGGGGCGAGCCCAGCGGGGCGGCGGCCGCGCGGTCCCGCGCGAAGTTGTACGCCTGGCCGTGCGAGCCGTGCCAGCGGGCGGACATGTAGCGCAGCCCCTGGTGGTGCGCCTCCCGGTGGTACGGGTCGCGGGCGCAGAGCTCCTGCCACCACCGCCCCATGGCCGCGTGCCCGCCCTCGTACAGCCGCGCCAGGGTGACGAGCGAGACCCACGGATGGGGGTCCTCCGGGGCGACCTCGGAGGCGTGCAGGCAGATCCGGGCGGTCCAGTCGAGGCGGTTCACGGCCGGCATCGTCCCGCGGCGGGCGACCGCGAACATCCGCATCACCTCGATGTCCGCGCGCAGCACGACCGCGTCGGGGCTGTCGGGCTCGGAGGCCTGCCAGGCCTCCACGACCCGCCGGTCCGCGGCGGAGTTGGCCAGCAGCCGGATCCGGTGGCTGCGCCGGTCCCAGTCACGGGGCGCACCGGCCGCGAGCAGGTCGCGCAGGCCCTGCCAGCGGCCGACGGCGACGTCCTGGCAGGCTTCCGACAGGGCCTTGTCGCCGAATGCCGGATCGTAGTGCGGTGCCGCCGTGGGGCGGCGGCGTTTCCAGGCCATGGCCATACGGACAGGACCCTCCTCGGATCAGCGGACCATCGGATCAGAAGTCGGTGAGAAGTTCCTCGGGCCGGCCGGAGCCGCCCCGGGAGGAGGGTTCGGAGTCGGTGACTCCGTACGAGGCGTCCACGGCCCGGGCACGTTCGGGGTCCAGCGGGACCGGCTCGTAGTACGAGCGGCCGCGCCGCCGGTACCTCAGCATCGGCACGACGCCCAGCACGAGTGTGCCGAGCCCGATGCCGAGGGCGAGGGCGTTCAGCTCGGTCACCGACTGCACGAAGATCCACACCATGAACAGCCCGCCGCACAGCGGCCACAGGCCGATGAGGAGCAGGTTCCCCGCGGACGCGAACAGCTGCTTGCGGTGGACCACGACGGCGGAGAACGCGGCGAGGCCGTAGTAGAAGCAGATCAGCAGGCCCACACCGCTGACCGCGTCGGCGAGCAGCCGCGCCCCGGAGCCGGGACCCGCGCCGGAGCCGGTGTTGACCGCGATGGTGAAGGCGAGCGCGACGCCCGCGACGACCAGGGTGGCGGTCCACGGCGTCTGCCGGCGGGGGTGGATGCGGCCGAACACCGGGGGGAGGGTGCGGTCGCGGCCCATGGAGAACAGGGTGCGGGTGGCCTGGATGAGCGAGGTCTCCAGCGTGGCGACGGTGGAGAGCAGCACCGCGAGGACCAGCAGCCGGCCGCCCCAGCCCGGCCAGACCGCGTCGCCGAGGACGGTGAGGAAGGACTCGGGGTTCTGCCGTACCACGTCGGTGCCGACGAGGATGTTGACGGAGAGGGTGAAGACGACGAACAGGGCGAAGCACGTCACGACGCCGATCACCCCGCCGAATCCCGAGCTGCGCCGCCCGCCCCGGGTCTCCTCTCCGAGGTTGCCGGTCACGTCCCAGCCCCAGTAGGCGAACACGGCGATCAACGCGCCGGTCACGAAGTGGTGTTGGCCGTCGAAGTGGCTGAAGCCGAACCAGGAGAGGGAGAAGTCCGCCACGTTGCCGTCCTTGGACAGGGCGGTGACGGCGAAGGCCAGGAGCAGTACGAGCTGCGCCCCGGTGATGGCGGTCTGGGCGTGGGCGCTGATCCGGGCGCCGTACATCACGACGCCGGCCATGAGCAGGAACCAGCCCGCGCCGACGGCCGTGGCCAGGGCGGTGTGGCCGGGCGCCCCGGACCCGAAGAGGGACAGCGTCGCGGCGCCGGCCGGCAGGGCGGTGGAGGCCATGAACACGGTGGCGGAGACGACGAGCGCCCAGCCGCTGAGGAACCCGAGGAAGGGGTGCAGCGACCGGCCCGTCCAGGAGTACGAGGCGCCCGCGTTCGGGTCGAGCCGGCCCAGGTGGCGGAAGGCGAGGGCGATGCCGAGGACGGGGAGGGCGCAGTACAGGAGGACGGCCGGTCCGGCGACACCGACGGCGGCTATCAGCGCGGGGAAGGTGCCCGCGATGGTGTAGGCAGGGCCGCAGCCCGCCACGGCCATCACGACGGAGTCGAACGTGCCCAGCGCGTCGGCCCGCAGACTCCCTCCGGCACCAGAGTGCTTGTTCACGATCACGTCTTTCCTGGAGGCGTACCGGCGGGCCGACTGCGCGGGCGTTCGCCTCGGACACCCGCGCCATGTGTCGGGCGGGCGGAGGCGGGTGGAAAGGGGATACCGGAAGGGGATGCCGGAAGAAGAAAAAGGGGAGGGGAATGGGGCGGGGAGGGGAATGGGGAGGGGGCAGATCGCGGGGATGCCCGGCGCGTCGGAATTCGGGCGGCTTCGCGGTGGCGTTCCCGGCCCTCGGTGAGCCGACCCGGTTGCGGTTCGCACAACCGGGCGGCTGAACAGGAACCAGATCCTGCCCAAGCCGCCCAGGAAGCGCAAGGGTTCGGGCAAAGATACTGACGATCAAGCCGGTTATTGATATTCGAATCAATGCAAGCTTTCCCAGTCCACCGAGGATTCGCTGGTGATCCTCAAGAAGACCGGAACCGGCCCGGTTCGGCGTGTGCGGGTCAGTCGCCCAGGACGGACCCCAGGTCGATCCGCGCGAGGCGCTCCGGGTCGGTGAGGATGTCGAGCGCGATGATTTTGCCGTCCTTGACGGTGAACGCCATGAGTGACAGCGGCCTGCCCTCCGCCATCGCGAGCACCCCGGGGACGCCGTTGACGAAGACCGGGTGGGGGGATGCCGCGGCGAACCGGGCGAAGGTGATCGCCTGCGAGGCGACGTCCGTCGCACCGCGCCGGACCACGCTGGGGCGCAGCGTGCCGCCGTCGGAGCGGGCCACGACATCGGGGTCGAGGAGGTCGACGAGCGCTTCCAGGTCCCCGCCCCGCGAGGCGGCGAGGAAGGCCTCCACGACCTCCCGGGTGCGCACCAGGTCGGCGTCCGGGGTGGGCGCCGCCCCCTGGACGCGGCGGCGGGCGCGGCTGGCGAGCTGCCGGGTGGAGGCGGCGGTACGGCCGAGGACCGGGGCGATCTCGTCGAAGGGCACCGCGAACAGGTCGTGCAGGACGAAGGCGAGCCGCTCGGCGGGAGCCAGGGTCTCCAGGACCACCAGCAGGGCGATGCCCACGGAGTCGGCGACGAGAACCTCGTGCTCCGGATCGATGCCGGCGAGCCCGGTGACGACCGGGTCGGGCAGCCGGACGTACCCGTCCCGGTCCTGCAGCGGATCCTCGCGCCGCGTGCTGCGCGACCGCAGCATGTCCAGGCACACCCGGCCGACCACGGTGGTCAGCCAGCCGCCCAGATTCTCCACGGCGGTGACGTCCGAGCGGCTCAGCTTCAGCCACGCCTCCTGTACGGCGTCCTCGGACTCGCTGATCGAGCCCAGCATGCGGTAGGCCACGGCCCGCAGCTGAGGGCGGTGCTCCTCGAAGCGCCGGGCCAGGGTGTCCTGTTCGCTCACCTGTCACGTCCTCGCGTCGCAATCGTCAATACACGCATGGACGTTAACCGGATCATGCGCCAACTGCCCTGGAGGTTTCGCCGTACTGACGGCCCATAAGCCATACGAAGAGCGCGGGCCGTCCGCTCGTACCCGCCGGGCTCGGCGAACCGGAGACCGATCGCCCGCTCGCGCCATGGTCGCGCCTTCGTGACGCCGTCACCATGAGCGGCCGCGCGGACACGCTCTTGAGCGGCCGCCGGCAGATCGCCGACAGCCCCTTCCGGACCCGATCCGCCACCGGACCGGTCCCAGGAGCGCGCCCGGACGCGGCGGCCGGGGTCCCGGCCCTCCCAGGGGTCCACATCATGGACAACTACGCTCAGGACATGAACGCAGAAGCTGCCCACGCGCTCGCCGCCGTGAAAGACGCCGACCGGAAGCACGTCTTCCACTCCTGGTCGGCGCAGGAACTCATCGACCCGCTCGCCGTGGCCGGGGCCGAGGGCTCGTACTTCTGGGACTACCAGGGCAACCGCTACCTCGACTTCTCGAGCGCCCTCGTCTACACCAACATCGGCTACCAGCACCCCAAGGTGACGGCGGCCGTCCAGGAGCAGGCGGCCAAACTCTGCACCGTCGCGCCCGGCTTCGCCGTCGACGTCCGCTCGGAGGCGGCCCGGCTGATCGCCGAGCGCACCCCGGGCGACCTCGACAAGATCTTCTTCACCAACGCCGGCGCCGAGGCCGTCGAGAACGCCGTACGCATGGCCCGGCTGCACACCGGCCGGCCCAAGGTGCTGTCCGCGTACCGCTCGTACCACGGGGCCACCTCCACGGCGATCAACCTGACCGGTGACGCCCGCCGCTTCGGCAACGACAGCGCGACCGCCGGCGTCGTGCACTTCTGGGGGCCCTTCGCCTACCGCTCGCCCTTCTACGCGGCCACCGAGGCCGAGGAGTGCGAGCGAGCCCTGCGCCACCTCGAGGACACCATCGTCTTCGAGGGCCCGCAGTCCATCGCCGCGGTCATCCTGGAGACCGTCGGCGGCGCCCCCGGCGTGCTCGTGCACCCGGACGGCTACCTGGCGGGCGTCCGCGAGCTCTGCGACCGCTTCGGCATCGTGTTCATCCTCGACGAGATCATGGTCGGCTTCGGCCGCACCGGGACGTGGTTCGCCTCCGAGCACTGGGGCGTCACCCCCGATCTGATCTGCTTCGCCAAGGGCGTGACCAGCGGATACGTGCCGCTCGGCGGGGTCGCCATCTCGGCCGCCATCGCCGAGACCTTCGCCCGCCGGCCCTACCCGGGCGGGCTGACGTACTCCGGGCACGTGCTGGCCTGTGCCGCCGCCGTGGCGACGATCAACGTCATGGAGGAGGAGGGCATCGTCGAGCAGTCCGCCCGCACCGGCGCGGAGCTGCTGGGGCCGGGCCTGCGCGCCCTCGCCGGGAAGCACCCCTCGGTCGGGGAGGTCCGCGGTCTGGGCACGTTCTGGGCCCTGGAGCTCGTACGGGACCGGCAGACGCGCGAGCCGCTCGTCCCGTACAACGCCTCCGGGGCGGACAACGCGCCGATGGCCGCGTTCGGGGCCGCCTGCAAGAAGGGCGGGCTGTGGCCGCTGACCGCGGGCAACCGCATCCACATCGCGCCGCCCTGCAACATCACCCCGGAGGACGTGGCCAAGGGCCTGGCGATCCTCGACGAGGCCCTGTCGGTAGCGGACGCGCACATGGCGTGAGCCCGGTTCGCTGCACGGATGCGGGGCTGTGACCTGCGGGTCTGTGGGGTCGCCCAATCCGTGGGTGCCGGTATTCGGATGATCTGTACGGGGAACATGGCCCCTCGCGCATGGTGCAATCCGAAGCAGCACCTACGGACCGGGATGCACGTCAGTCCCGGGGCGGCCCCTCGGGGCCGAACGGCGGGGAGCGGGACGTCCTGCGGTCGGGGGCGGGCGCTGGACGCCGGGCGTACGGGATCCAGACCACCGGACTCCGTGTTCCCGAGGCACCGAAGGAAGACACCATGAGCAAGCACGTCCTGGCGCAGAACCAGTACGGCAAGGCCGAGAACCGCATCGTCAAGGTCACCCGCAAGGGCCATGGGGGCACCTCCCGGACGGAGTCCGGGGGAGGATCCTGGCACGAGATCCGCGACCTCAACGTCTCGGTCGCGCTCCGCGGCGAGTTCCGCGACGTCCACCTGACCGGCGACAACGCCAACTGCCTGCCGACCGACACCACCAAGAACACGGTGTACGCCTTCGGCAAGGAGCACGGCATCGCCTCCCCCGAGGCCTTCGGCATCCTGCTCGCGAAGCACTTCGTCTCCTCGCAGTCGCCGATCCGCGAGGCGCAGATCCGGATCGAGGAGTACGCCTGGGAGCGGATCCCGGTACCGACGCGCAAGGAGCAGCACTCCTTCGTCCGCAAGGGCCAGGAGGTGCGTACCGCGCAGATCACGTACAGCGAGACGACCGGCCTGCAGGTCATCTCGGGCCTGAAGGACCTCACCGTGATGAACTCGACGAACTCCGAGTTCCACGGCTACATCAAGGACAAGTACACGACGCTCCAGGAGGCGTACGACCGCATCCTGGCGACCAAGGTCACCGCGCGCTGGGCGCACTCGGCGCTGGCCGCCGACGACGCCGCGTTCGACTGGGACCAGTCGTACAAGAAGGTCCGCAAGAACATGCTGGAAGCCTTCGCCGAGACCTACTCGTACTCGCTCCAGCAGACCCTGAACCAGATGGCCGAGCGGGTGCTCGACAACTGCCCGCGGGTCAACGAGGTACGCCTCAACCTCCCCAACAAGCACCACTTCCTCGTCGACCTGGAGCCCTTCGGCCTCAAGAACGACAACGAGGTCTACTTCGCGGCGGACCGGATGTACGGCCTGATCGAGGGCACCGTCCACCGCGACGGCGTGCAGCCGGTGATCGCGACGAGCGACTGGATCACCGCGTAGCGGCCGACGTCTTCCTGCCTCTTGCACCGGTTCGGCCCGGACCGCGTCGCGGGGGTCCGGGCCGTTCTGCTGCCCCGTCAGCTGGTCCTGTCAGCTGGTCCCGTCCGCGGGTCCCTCCGCTGCCTCCGGCTGCCTCTCCACCGGCTGCCCGACCTGGAGGTTCCAACGCCCGAGCCGCCCGGTGAGGGTGGTCACCGTGTCCGGCCGTACGTCGAGGCGCCAGAACGCGGCGGCCGGCAGCTCCAGCGCGTACACCACGGCCGCCCGTACGACGGCCTGGTCGACGACGGCGCGATGCGTGCCCGCGGCCAGCCCGGCGAGGGCGGCGCCGACGCGGGCGATCAGCGCGGTGACGGACTCCCCGCCGGGCGGCGCGTAGTCGGGGTCCGTCAGCCACCGCTGCACGGCGGCCGGATCCTCGGTGGAGACCTCGCCCAGAGTCCGCCCGGCCCACACCCCCGTGTCCGGGCCGCGCAGGCCCTCGTACCCCGGGCAGAGGTCGCCGTGGCCGAAGCGCGCCTGCCGCGAAACCTCGTCGAACGGGCGTCTCACGAACTGAACTCGTACCACGGCGCTCTTCATAAGGGGAGCCTAAACGCGGTACGGTCTCGGACGACAACCAAAAAAGACGACGGTATGACGGAAGCACCGGTGAAAATCCGGCACGGTCGCGCCACTGTGAATCCTCCCGGAGGGGGAGGGAAAGTCAGACCCGCCATGTCGTCGCGAGCACCACTGACCGGGACGCGTGTTCCCTCTGGAGGTTCTGCCATGGCCCACTCCGCCGTGCCCACGACGGCCCCTGCCGTCGCCCCGATTTCGCTCTCCGCGCTCGCCCCCTGGGCGCTGTTCGTCGGCGTACTCATGCTGGTCCTGCTCTACCTCGTCGGTGCCGAGCAGGGCGCCACCGCGCTCTTCGAGGGCAACACCGTCCACGAGTGGATGCACGACGGTCGCCACCTCCTCGGCTTCCCCTGCCACTGATCTCCCTCTCTGCAAGGGAAGAACCGACGCATGAACTCCATTTCCCCCCGCGTCCTTTTGGTCCGGGGCATGCTGGCCGGTCTGCTCGCAGGTGTGGCCGCCTTCCTCGTCGCGTACGTCCTCGGTGAGTCCAAGGTCGACGCGGCGATCGCCATCGAGGAGGCGGCCTCCGCCGGCCACGACCACGGCGAGGAGATGGCCCCGGTCAGCCGGGCCCTCCAGGCCACGGCCGGCCTCGGCACCGGCACGCTCCTGTACGGAGTCGCGCTCGGCGGTATCGCCGCGCTCGTGTTCTGCTACGCCCTGGGCCGCATCGGCCGCTTCGGCCCGCGGGCCACGGCACTGCTGGTCTCGGGCGGCCTGTTCGTCACCCTCAACCTGGTGCCGTTCCTCAAGTACCCGTCCAATCCGCCGGCCGTCGGGGACCCCGACACCGTCGTCCGGAGGACCACCCTCTACGTCCTGATGATCGCGCTGAGCGCGCTGCTGTCCGCGGGCGCGCTCATCCTGGGCCGGCGCCTGGCGCCCCGGCTCGGGAACTGGAACGCGTCGGTCGTCGCCTCCGTCGGCTTCGTCGCGGCGGTCGCCATCGCCTACGCGTCCCTGCCCGGCATCAACGAGGTCCCGGCGGACTTCCCGGCCACCCTGATCTGGCAGTTCCGCCTCGCGACCCTGGCCATCCAGGTCGCGATGTGGTCGACTTTCGGCCTGGCCTTCGGTTTTCTAGCCGAACGGTCCCTTGTCCCGGCCGCTGCGCCCAAGGAGGCTGTACAGCCCGCGAGCTGACGATGAGGGGGCCGGTGGTACATGCAGACGGCGATCTGGGAATGGCGCGGCTGGACGGGCGCCGTCCCGTTCTGGCTCAGCACCGTTCTGCTGCTCCTGGCCCCTTTCACCGCCGTCACGCTGCTGGCCCAGGTCGGCATCATCACGGCCCTGGCCGCCCTCGGCGGCCTGGCCCGCCACCTCTGGTTCGGCGACCACGGCCACCCGGCCGTGCACCTCGCCGCCGCCCTCATGGGGGCGGCGGCGGCTGCGTTCGTGGTCTTCTGAGGGCCTCGTAGGGCCGGGCCCATGAGCTTCACCGTGTACGCCCGGCGGGTGCGGGACCACACGCTGCCGCACGCCCACCGGCGGAGCGCACTGCGCAGCGCCATCGTGCTGTTCAAGCCCTTCGGATTCCAGGCGACCTGGTCCTACCTCGGCACCGCCGGGGACCTGGACCGGGACGGGGACGCCCTGCTGCGGGCACTGGAGAAGCTCGAATCGAGCCGCGACGCGGGGATCGCCGAGCGCGCCGCGTTCGCCGAACGGCGGCGCGAGGAGAAGCGGATCCTGCACCGGCAGCGCCCCTCGGCCGCCGACGCGGCGTTCTTCCGGGGGCCTCGCTGGCCCGGTCCCGACGGTCACGGGGCGGCGGTCCACGAAGTCGCCCGGCTCTGGCGCGCACATGCCGGACCGTTTCCCGAACTGCCGGCCGAGGCGGCGGGGGCGGCCATGGCCCTCGGTCTCGACCTCGTGGTGTGCGGGCACGTCTCCTCGTACCTCGCGGCCGGCGGCCGCCTGGACCGCCACCGGCTCGACCTGGTCGCGGACTGCCTGCCGGGCCTGCGCCGGTGGACCTCGCTGCTGTACCCGCACGACGCGGCACACACGTACGTCCGGCGCCTGCTGAGGATGGCCGAGCTGATCCTCAGCGAACCGGGCGGGGGTGCGCGGCCGCGCTAGCCGGCGCGCCGTCCCCTCCGTTCAACTCGTTCAACTCGTTCGACCCGTTCAACTCGTTCGATCCGTGCCGCCCGTTCGGCCCGTGCCACCCGTTCGGCCGTATCTCCCGCAATCCTCGGAACACGGCCGGTTCACCCGCCACCAACTGCGAAGACGTCCGGGCCGTGGCATCGACATGCCTGTGACGCGTCATCGGTCTTCGACGTTGTACCGGTACTGACGGGCAGCGAGGGGTTCCACTGCTCTCAGGAGACCCGGCTGCCTGAGCCGGGGAATCGGACCAGGAGGGAATTCCATGCCCCGCGCCAAGTGGGTGGTCGGCGTGCTGACAGTGGCTCTGCTGGGCGCCGGTATAGGGATGTTGCGGAGTACGGAGGGCGGGCGGCCCACGGCGGCCACCGCCGCCGACGCGCTGCCCTCCCGCGCGCTGGGCCTGTCCGGCCACCGCCGGCTCGTCGAGCAGCTGGAGCACGCCGGGCAGCACATCCCGGGCAGGGGGGCCCGACCCGCGCGGGCCACCGCCCTCACGCCCATGCGGGCCGCGCGGCCGCTGCGGCTGCACATCGCGAGCCTCGGGGTCGACCTGCCGCTGGGCGGGGACGGGGCCGAGACCTCCTGGGACCACGACAGCCCGGCCCCCGGCTCAGCCGGCACCGCCGTGGTCACCACCGCCGACCTGCGTCTCGCCGAGCTGCGGCGGGGGCTGACCATCGAGATCCCGCGCGCGGACCGCCGTACCGCCGTCTTCACCGTCGACCGGGTCTCACCCACCGGGGTGAGCGGCCGCGGCCAGCGGCCCGGGCGGGCCCAACTGCGGCTGATCAGCGGCGAGACCACGGTCCTGGCCCGGCTGACGGGCCAGCACCGCACCGGCTGACGCCGCCGGCGCCCCCGACCGCCCCGCACGCCGGCACCCCCCTCGGCTTCTGTCAGCCGAGGGGGGTGTCTTCGTCCCCCGGTCGGGGGCTTCTGCGGTCCGGTCGGGGAGTTGGCCGGCGTGTCGGGGCAGACCCCTCGCATGAGCGGGACACGGCATGCACGGACGGCACTGGCCAGGGCCCTTTCGGCGGCCTGTGTCGTGCTGCTCTGCCTGTTCGCGGCCGGTCCCGCCGCCACGACGGCCACGACGGCCGCGGCGGCCGCCGCCGCGGCCGAGCGCACCGGCTCCGGTGCGCCGAGCGAGCCGGGCACCCCCGCCGAAGGGGAGTCCGATCCGGCCGCGGATCCCGAAGTACGGATCGCCGTACGCCTGGCCGTGCGCGGGCTGCCGGGTGTACGGCAGCTGCCGCGGCCGGTGTTTCACGTGAAACACGCCGGTGAGGCGGTGCGCGCCGACTCGTACGGGACGGCCGGGCCCATGCTGTCCGCGGGGACGGTGCGGGATGTGGTCCTGCGCTGCTGAGAGGGCCGAGCAGCAGCGCGTACCGCCCACACACCCCCGAACACCGTGAGGTTTCCGGCATGCCCATCGACCCGTACGCCGCCCTGAACGCCATGCTCCGCGCCGAGGTCACCCGCTGCACCCCGCCGGCCCCGAAGTCCCCGGGCCGTGGGGCCGATGGCGAGGACGCCCGAGGCGCCGCCGGGGCCGCCGTGGCCGCCGTGGCCGGCTCGGCCACCGGTTCCGAGTCCTCGGCCGAGGACTGAGACCCGGGGCACGGAGAGGCGCCGGTTCCCGTGCGGGAACCGGCGCCCGTTTCGGCTTCCGGCTCAGGGCTCGCGCGTGTAGTAGCGGTAGAACGCCGCCAGCCCGACGCCGATGCCACTGAGCAGTCCCACCCAGGAAGAGCGGAGGATCGTGTGGTCGGCCAGGCTGTACAGGTAACCCACGGCGATCCCGCCGAACGCGCCGTACGCCGCGGCGTGCAGCTCCCGCATCAGCCGTGGTCCGACGCGAGCGAGGGTGAACATGATCGCGGCGAAGAGGACGCCGCACAGGATCCCGTAGAAGACGTTCGCCGCGTCGACCGGGCCCGTGTCGCGCTTCATGAAGGCCGCCCAGACGCCGTAGACCAGTCCGAGGAGCAGTGCCCGGATCAGCTGGCCCCTGCTCGGGTTCTCGGTGCCGGCCGCCTGCCCGTGCCACCTCGAGACGGTGGGTGCCGCGTGTGCCATGACAGGGCTCCTCTCTCCCACCATCCAGGGCACACCCGCCGCCCCCGACCGGCAAGTGGATCAGTGGATCAGCGGATCAGCGGCGCTTGAGCAGGATCTCCGGCTCCAGACGACGTGGCCACTCTCCTCGGAGCCGTACCGGCCGGCACAAGGGCGCCACGCGCCACGGCGCACCACGGCCCCCTCACCCGGGCGCCCGCCACCCGCCCGCAGCAGCACGGCTCGCGCCCCGCACCGTCCCGGCTTTCCCTGGTGACGTGCGCACCTTCCTCTCGGCGGTACTCGTCGTACTCGTGACCGTCCTCGTGCCCGCGAGCGCCGTCGCGTACTGGGCCGACCGCGAGCTGGGCAACGCCGACCGGTACACCGCCGCCATGTCCCCGCTGGCCGGCAACGCGGCCGTCCAGGGCGTCGTCGTCACCCAGGCAGGCCGCGCCCTCTCCGGGCAGATCGACGCCGGCCCCTTCCAGGGCGGGGTCGACGCCCTGCTCGGCGAGGCCCTGCGCTCCTTCGCCGGCACCCCGGCCTACCGCACCGCCTGGGACGCGGCCAACCGCGCCGCGCACGCCGCATTCCTCCAGGCGCTCACCACCGGCGACGGCAATGCCGTCACCATCGACCTCGCGCCCGTCATCGAGCAGGTCAAAGGGGAACTCGTAGCGGACGGGGTGCCGTTCGCCGACCGCATCCCGGTGACCCACGTATCGGTGAGGGTCATGGAGTACGACAACCTCGGCGCGCTCCGGAAGGGCTTCCGCATGCTGCAGATCGCCGGCATCTGGCTTCCCGTGCTGACCGTGGTGCTGGCCACGGCGGCGATCGGCGTCGCCGTCCACCGGCGCCGTGCCGTGATCGCCACCGGTCTGGGGGTCGCCGTCGGCGCCGTACTGCTGTGGATCGCGGTGGCCGTCTGCCGCCGGCTCACCCTGGACGATCTGCCGGCCGACATCGACCGGACGGCCGCCGCGGCGGTGTACGACGCGCTCACCGCGTTCCTGCGCAGCACCGCCTGGGTGATTCTGGCGATCGGGCTCGCCGCCGCATTCGCCGCCTGGCTGGCGGGCCGACTGCGCCGCACCCCATAAGCTCGGAAGGTACCAACACGCGCAGAACGGCCCAGAAGAACTCAAGAAGAACGCAAGACCACGGAACAGCGCAGAAGAACCGATTCCCGAGCGGCCGCACGGAAGCTGAATGAGCACCGAACGCACCGAACAGATACCGTCCGGGCGACCCCGGCACCGTCCGCTGGCTCCGCCTGCCTGGCTGCTCGAAGGGCTGCGGCCGAGCAGCGCCCCGATCCCCTGGGCCGCCGCCGCGCGCGCGGGCGTCGCGATGGCCACCCCGCTCGCCGTCGGCTTCGCCCTGAACGAGCCCGAGTACGGGGCCCTCGCCTCGATGGGCGCCCTGTCCGGGGTCATCGGCGACACCGCCGACGCCTACCGGATGCGGATCCTGAACATCGCCGTGCCGCAGCTCTTCGGCGCGGTCGGAGTCACCCTGGGCACCCTGGTCTTCGGCCACGGCTGGCTCGCCGTCGGCGCCCTCACCCTGATCGCCCTCGTCTCCGGGATGATCTCCTCGATCGGCACGGTCGCCTCCGTGTCCGGACTGCTGCTCCTCCTCAACGCCGTGGTCGGCGCCGGCCTGCCGCTCCCCCGGCCCTGGTGGACGGCCCCGCTGCTGCTCAGCGCGGGCGGGCTGTTCGTCCTCCTGCTGACCCTGCTGGCCTGGCCGCTGCGCGGGCGCCAGCCCGAGCGCGTCGCCGTGGCGGCCACCTACCGGGCCCTCGCAGACGCCCTGGAAGCCGCGGGCGGACCGGACTACGACGAGCGCCGCCGACAGGTCACCCAAGCCCTGAACCAGGCCTACGACCTGGTACTGGGCCGCCGTGCCCGGGTGCACGGCCGCAATCCCTCGCTCGTACGGATGCTGGCCCAGCTGAACGTGGTGATCCCGCTGGTCGAGGCCGCGCCCGCCATGCACCTGCGCGGCAGACCGCTGCCGCCCGAGATCCCGGCGGCCGTACGGGAACTGGCACAGGCCGTGGAACAAGGCCGCACCAAAACGCCCGTACCGGAGCTGCCCGCACCGCACACCCCCGCCGAACGGGCCCTCGACGCGGCCCTGCGGCATGCCGCGGCCATCGTGCAGCAGCCCGACCCGGACCTGCACCACATCGGCGACCGGCTCGGCCGCCCCGCCGCGCTGACGGTCCGGGCCCGGCGGGCCGTGCGCGACATGATGCTGTCCGGGGCCTCCTGGCGGTACGGGCTGCGCCTCGCCCTGTGCATCGGGCTCGCCCAGTCACTGGTCTCCCTGGTGCCGGTCGAGCGGTCCTACTGGGTCGCGCTGACCGTCACCTTCGTCCTCAAGCCCGACTTCGGCTCGGTGTTCTCCCGGGCCCTGCTGCGCGCCCTGGGCACGGCGGCCGGGCTGGTCGTCGCCGCCGCCGTGCTCTCCGAGGTGCCGCGCGGCTGGTGGGACGTGCCGGTGATGGTGGTACTCGCCGCGCTGATCCCGGCGTTCTCCGCCAAGGGATACGCCTTCCAGACCGCCGCGATCACCCCGGTGATCCTGCTGCTCTCCGACCTCCTCAACCACCAGGGCTTCGACCTGATCCGGCCCCGGCTGCTGGACAGCCTGATCGGCTGCGCCATCACGCTGGTCTTCGGCTATCTGCTGTGGCCCGAGAGCTGGCGCACCCGGATCGGCGACCGGCTCGCCGACACCGTGGACGATGCGGCCCGGTACATGGAGCGGGCGTTCGGGGGCCATCCGGACACGGAGGCCGGGCGACAGGCCGCCCGGACCGCCCGGCTGCAGGCCCGGCGGCGCATCTACCGGGACCTGTCGGGCGTACGGAGCGAGTTCCAGCGGGCGCTGACCGAGCCTCCGCCGACGGGGGCGCGGGCCGCCGCGTGGTGGCCGCTGGTCGTCGCCGTCGAGCGGATCGTGGACGCGACCACCGCCGCCCGGGTCCGGGTCAACCACGGCGCCGAAGCCCCGCGCGCCGAGGAGGTGACGACCGTCATCACCGACCTGCGCGCCCTCGCCGAGGGCGTGCGCAGCGCCCGGACCCCGGCCCAGCTGCGGCCCGCCGCCCCGCGGCCCGGGGACGAGACCTCCGTCCTGGCCCCGGTACGCCAGGAGGTCGCGGCGGCCCGCGCGATCGCCTCCGCGGACCACTGACGGGCGACCGCCCCTCAGGGACCCGCGGCGCCCGTCGCCCTAATGGCCCCGGGACCGGGCCCGAGCGGCCGGGGCGGGAGAGCATCGGTGCATGAGGCCCCTCTCCCCGCGCGGCCGCGCAGCGGTCCCAGTCCTCGCCGCCGTCCTCGCGGCGGCGGCCGGGTGCGCCGATGTGGAGGGGCCGCGCAACGACGGCGACCTGGGCACGGCGCACGCCCCGCAGACCCTGTGGGAGAACATCCACCCGGACCCGCCCGGCCCGGGACAGCAGGCCGGCAAAGCCGCCGTGGTCCCGGGGCTGCCCAAGGTCGCGAACGCCGGCATGCGGGGCGTGAACGCGGTGGAGGTCGTACGGGCCGACATCACCTCCGCCACCGCCCAGGACCGCGGGACCGGGCTCCTCGTCGACCCCCGGGCCGTGCAGCGGCTCGCACGGTGCACACAGGCTGTGGACGGAGGTCCGCACTGCCCGGTGCGGCCCGCGGTCCTGCACGACGTGACGGGCGACGGCCGGGACGAGCTGATCACCGCCCTGGACATCGACGGCCGGGTCAGCGAGCTGCGCGTCTACACCGTCCGCGACGACGGGTCGATCGCCCGGATCCTTGCCCGGCGCGGGGTGCTGGAGGGCGTGGAGGTGGCCGCCGAGCACCTGGCGGTCCGCGAGCCGACCTCGAACCCGGAGAAGGTCTCCGTCTCCGACTACGCGTGGGACCCGAAGGCCGGGATCATGAACCTTTCCCAGCTCACCCTCGACGAATGCGCCGGGACGAAGGACAGCGCCATCCCGTGCTCCACGAGCAGGGGCTGAAGGGGCCGGGCCGCGATGCGGGTCATGAGCAGTCTGCGCTGGAAGATCGCCCTGACCATCACGGCGGTGTGGTGCGCGGTCGCGGCGGCGCTCGGCGTCCTGGTGCACAACGTGGTCGCCCGGCAGATCGTCGGGGAGGTGCGCAAGGACGTCGACCGGGAGCTGGACCACGCCCTCGGCCACTACCAGTACGGCACCGCCCACGGCGACGTGAACCTCTCCCTCGACCCGCCCGACCTGCCCGGGCCGCTGCGGAAACTGGTCGCACGCGGCCTGACCGGCAGCATGGTCGGCGAGCGCGACGGCACCCCCGTCATGTGGGCCGCCGCCCCCGCCGACGACAAGGCACTCGCCGTCTGGATCCCGTACGAGAGCACCCGCCACCGGCTGCGGGACATCGACACCGCGATCCTCGTCTCCTCGGCGATCGCGGCCGGTGTGGTCGCGCTGGCCGGCGTGTTCCTCGCCCACCGGATCAGCCGGCGGCTGACGACCACCGCTGCGGTGGCCCGCCGGATCAGCGCCGGCGACCTGGACGCGCGCGTGGGCTTCCCCGCCGAGGAGGACGGCCCGCACGGCAGGGACGACGACGGCAGCCGGCGCCCGCCCCGCTACCACGACGAGGTACGGGACGTGGCGCGGGCACTCGACTCGATGGCCGGGTCCCTCCAGAAGCGGATCGAGGCGGAGAAGCGGTTCACCGCGGACGTCGCGCACGAGCTGCGCACCCCGCTCACCGGCTCGCTCGCCGCGGCCGCCCTGCTGCCGCAGGGCCGCCCCAAGGAAATGATCAACGACCGGCTCAAGGCCCTGCACCTGCTCACCGAGGACCTGCTGGAGATCTCCCGGCTGGACTCCGGCGTCGAACACGCCGACCTGGCCCGGGTGGAACTGGGCCGGGCGGTGCAGCGGGCCGTCGCGGCGACCCGCCTGGAGGCCTCGGTACGGGTGATCCGGGACACGGTGGTGCTCACCGACCGGCGGCGGCTGGACCGGATCCTGGCCAATCTGCTGGTCAACGCCGACAAGCACGGGGAACCGCCGGTCGAGGTGACCGTCGAGGGCCCGGTGGTGATCGTGCGCGACCACGGGCCCGGTTACCCGCCCGAGCTGATCGAGCAGGGCCCGCAGCGGTTCCGCACCGGGGACCCGGGCCGCGGCCGGGGCCACGGGCTGGGCCTGACGATCGCGGCCGGCCAGGCGGCGGTACTGGAGATCGCCCTGAGCTTCGCCAACGCACCCGATGGCGGGGCGGTGACCACGCTCAGGCTTCCCGTCGGACGGCTGACATACGGAGATGTCCGGTGAAACACCCATAAGCGTGGGGGTGTTTCAGGCGGCGCCCTGGGCAGGCGGCGGTGGCGACCGTGACGACGGCGGCGGAGCGCAGCATCGCGCCGACGTCCTGCCGGTCGGATCCAGCGGCGACGGCAGGTGCGGGTTGCGCCGATGCGGCGGCGGCGCGATGAACGACCGGTGAACCGGGCAGGTCGGCGCGGGAGTTCGGCAAGATGGGGTGTGTGCTGGGCGGGCCGGGCGCCACGAAGGGCGCCCCTGCCGAAGTTCCAGCCAGGCGGCCGATAACCTTACGTGTCCACTCTGGGCAGGGATCAACCGCGCAGCACGGACAAATGACGCACGCACTCATGCGAAAGGCCTGGCCCATGGGTATTCGGAGCTTGTTGCGCAAGGTGTTCGGACGGTCTGCCGAGCCGGTTCCGGAGATGACGGACGCCACTTCGGCAGCCGTCCCGAGCCAGGCGGAACGGACCCCCCTGGACGTGGCGGCCGACTTGGTCGCGGCGTCCTTCGACAATCCGACGGTTCCCCCGCAGTCCGCTCCGCGGGACCGTGAACCGGGGACCCTTCTCACCGCCCTGGCCCCGGACCCGACGGTCCCGGAGGCCCGCCGCCCCATGCCTGCGGCGGCCCAGGGCGGGCCGGCAGCGGCCCCCGCTGCCGAACCGGCCGCCGAGCCGGCGGTTGAGCCCGTCGCCGAGGCTGCGGCCGAACCGACGGTTGAGCCCGAGGTCGTGGCCGAGCCCGAGGTGGAGCCCGAGCCCGAGGTTGTAGCCGAGGCCGAGCCCGTGGTGGAGCCCGAGGTCGTGGCCGAGGCCGAGCCGGAAGAGGTCATCACCGAGCCGGCGGCCGAGGTGGTTGCGGCCGAGGTCGAGGCAGAGGCCCCCACCGCGGAGCCCGTTGACGAAGCCGTCGCCGAGCCGGTGGCCGAGGTACAGCCCGAAACCGAGGCCGTCGCGGCCGAGGCCGAAACCCCTGCGGCGGAGCCGATCGCCGAGCCGGCGGTTGAGCCCGAGGTCGTGGCTGAGGTTGTGGCCGAGCCCGTGGTGGAGCCCGAGGTCGTAGCTGAGGTCATGGCCGAGGCCGTGGCTGAGGTTGTGGCCGAGCCCGCAGCCGAGGTCGTGGCCGAGGTCGTGGCCGAGCCCGCAGCCGAGGTTGTGGCCGAGGTCGTGGCCGAGGTCGCAGCCGAGGCCGTGGTGGAGCCCGAGGTCGTGGCCGAGCCGGAAGAGGTCATCACCGAGCCGGCGGCCGAGGTGGTTGCGGCCGAGGCCGAGACGCCCGCGCCGGAGGCGGCCCAAGAGGTCGTGGCCGAGCCCCTGGCGGCCGAGGCAGAGGCCTCCACCGCGGAGCCCGCTGACGAGGCCGTCACGGAGCCGGTGGCCGAGGTACAGCCCGAAGCCGAGGTCATCGCGGCCGAGGCCGAAACCCCTGCGGCGGAGCCCGCGGCCGAGGTCGAGGTCGATGAGGCCGTCGTCGCGGCCGAGGGCGAGAGCCCCCTGGCGGTGGACGAGGTCGGCGTCGGTGAGGGGCCCGCTCATGCGCCGGCCGCCGTGAAGCGGCGGGCGCCCGAGGTGGCCGGGGCCTACAAGGCCGCCGGGCAGGTGCTGCGGGGCAAGGGCAAGACCGGTGCGCGGGCCAAGGTGTACCTGGTCCTGGACCGGTCCGGGTCGATGCGCCCGTTCTACAAGGACGGCAGCGCCCAGCACCTCGCGGACCACGCCCTGGCTCTCGCCGCCCACCTCGACGACGAGGCGACCGTGCACACCGTGTTCTTCTCCACGGACGTGGACGGCACCGCCGACCTGACCCTCGACGCCCACGACGGCGCCTGGGTCGAGGCCCGCCACGCCGAACTCGGGCACATGGGCCGGACCAGCTACCACCGCGCGGTGGAGCAGGTCATCGAGCGCTACCGGAAGGACGGCGGCGACCACCGCGCCCTCGTGGTGTTCCAGACCGACGGGGCCCCCGACAGCGTCCGGCCCGCCAAGCAGGCCCTCGCCGACGCCGCCTCCTCCGCACCCGGCGTGCACTGGCAGTTCGTCGCCTTCGGCGACCACGACGCCAAGGCCTTCGACTTCCTGCGCAAGCTGGACGCCGAGAACGCCGGCTTCTTCCACGCCGGTCCCGCCCCCACCGAGCTGACCTCCGCCGCGCTGCTCAAGGGCCTGCTCCAGAGCTTCTGAGCCCCGGCCTCGCCCGTACCGTACGTATGACGAAGGGCCCGGGATCCACTGGATCCCGGGCCCTTCGTCATACCTGCCCGCGGTTACCGGGCGGCGTCCGGGTGGACGGCCTCGGCGACCGGCTTGGCCCCCGCCGGCTTCGTCTCCACCGGCTTGCGCAGGGCGATGTTCAGCTCGCGCAGGCGGGACTCCTCCAGGACCGTGGGCGCACCCATCATCAGGTCCTGAGCGTTGCCGTTCAGCGGGAAGGCGATGGTCTCGCGGATGTTCGGCTCGTCGGCGAGCAGCATCACGATGCGGTCCACGCCCGGGGCGATGCCGCCGTGCGGCGGGGCGCCGAGGCGGAAGGCGCGCAGCATGCCGGCGAACTCGCGCTCGACGGTCTCGGCCTCGTAACCGGCGATCTCGAAGGCCTTCAGCATGACCTCGGGCTCGTGGTTGCGGATGGCGCCGGAGGACAGCTCGATGCCGTTGCAGACGATGTCGTACTGCCAGGCCAGGATGTCGAGCGGGTCCTTCTCCTCGAGGTCCTTCATGCCGCCCTGCGGCATGGAGAAGGGGTTGTGGGAGAAGTCGATCCGGCCGGTCTCCTCGTCCTTCTCGTACATCGGGAAGTCGACGATCCAGCAGAACCGGAAGACGTTCTCCTCGAACTGGCCGGCGCGCTTGGCGGCCTCGACCCGGACCGGGCCCATGATCTTGGAGACCTCGTCGAACTCGCCCGCGCCGAAGAACACGGCGTGGCCGGGGACCAGGCCCAGACGCTCGGTGAGGACCTTGACGTTCTCCTCGGTGAGGAACTTGGCGATCGGGCCGGTCAGCGAACCGTCCTCGCCCACGCGGACCCACGCCAGGCCCTTGGCGCCCAGCGAGATCGCGTACTCGCCCAGGCCGTCGAAGAACTTGCGCGGCTGCGCGGCGGTGTCCGGGACGGCCAGCGCACGCACGTGCTTGCCGGCGAACGCCTTGAACTCCGAGCCCTCGAAGACGTCGGTGATGTCGACGAGCTCCAGCTTGGCGCGCAGGTCGGGCTTGTCGTTGCCGTACTTCAGCATCGACTCGCGGAACGGGATCCGCGGGAACGGGGAAGTGACCTCGCGGCCGTTGCCGAACTCGGTGAAGAGCTCGGTCATCAGGCGCTCGATCGGCTGGAAGACGTCCTCCTGCTCGACGAAGGACATCTCGACGTCGAGCTGGTAGAACTCGCCCGGCGAGCGGTCGGCGCGGGCGTCCTCGTCGCGGAAGCAGGGCGCGATCTGGAAGTACCGGTCGAAGCCCGAGATCATCAGCAGCTGCTTGAACTGCTGCGGGGCCTGCGGCAGGGCGTAGAACTTGCCCGGGTTCAGGCGGGACGGGACGACGAAGTCACGCGCGCCCTCGGGGGAGGTCGCGGTGAGGATCGGGGTCGCCATCTCGTTGAAGCCGAGGGCCACCATCTTGGAGCGGATCGACGCGATGACGGCCGAGCGCAGCATGATGTTGCGGTGCATGCGCTCGCGGCGCAGGTCGAGGAAGCGGTACTCCAGGCGCCGCTCCTCGTTCACACCGTCGTCGGTGTTGATGGTGAAGGGCAGCGGGGCGGCCGCGCCGAGCACCTCGACCTCAACAGCCTCGATCTCGATCTCGCCGGTGGGCAGCTCGGGGTTGATGTTCTCGGCGCCGCGGGAGACGACCTTGCCGTCGACGCGGACGACGGTCTCCTTGGAGAGCTTGTCCAGGACCTCGGCGGCCGGGGTGCCGGGGCGGGCGACGAGCTGCGTGATGCCGTAGTGGTCGCGCAGATCGATGAAGAGGATGCCGCCCAGGTCTCGACGGTTGTGCAGCCAGCCGCTCAGCCGGACGTCGGCGTTGACGTCAGAGGCGCGGAGCTCGCCGCAGGTGTGGGACCTGTACCGATGCATCAGTCATCCAGTTCTTCGCGATACCAGGGTGGATTCAACCGTCACAAGGTTACCGTCCGGGCCGGGGACCGCGCTGGCATGCCCGGCAGCCCCCGTGAACAGGCACGCCAGGGGGATGACCCGTATAGATGACCGGGGGCGCGCCGAGAACGTCCCGGCCGCCATCGCGACGGGCCTGTGGCGAGGGGACCACGCCTCCGGGACGGTCACCCTCGACGGCGAGGCCGCCCGGCTCCTCGGGCTGCCGGAGGTCGCCGTGCGGTCGCGGTTTCACCCGGTGGACTGGAACGAGATCAACGGCATCGTCAATCTCGCGGTGGCCGAGGGCACCCTTGCGGAGGCCCGGCTGCGGATCACGGACGGGGACGGGCGGGTGCTGCGGACCGTACGCAGCCGCTCCGAACCCCCCGAGAACCGCTCCGCCGGCGGTCGCGCCGACTGCGAGCTGATCGCACCATCCAGAAGATCGCGGAGCCGGAGCAACGGGGGTTTTCAGCCTCGCCCGGCGGGTGCCCCTCGCCTTCCCCGGTGCCGCGGGCGCCCGGGCGGGCGCGCTCGACGGAGCGTGGCCGGGGTGCCGGCGCCGCGCGACGGACCCCGGTGCCGTCGCCGCTCACCGTCGCCGTGGCGCCGTTGACCGGACCGGTCACCGGGATCCCGGCCGGGCTGTATCCGGCGCGGCCGGCCTCCCGCAGCAGTCGGCGCAGGCCCTGCGCCGACTGACGGTGCTGCGCCGTCAGGAGTGCTGCTCCGCCGACTTCGTGCGCTCCCGGGCGGTGGTGGGGATGGTCCCCAGCCGGCCCGCCTGGAAGTCGTCGAAGGCCTGCTGGAGCTCCTGCCGGCTGTTCATGACGAACGGCCCGTAGTGCGCCATCGGCTCCCGGATGGGGCGCCCGCCGAGGAGGATGACCTCCAGGTCCGGGGTGTTGGAGTCCTGGGACTCGTCCGCCCGCACCGTGATCGAGCCGCCGTCGCCGAAGACCGCCGTCTGACCGGTGTGGACCGGCCGCCGGTCGGTGCCGACACTGCCGCGGCCCGCCATGACGTACGCGAGGGCGTTGAAGTCCTCACGCCAGGGGAGCGTGACCTGCGCGCCCGGGGTGACGGTCGCGTGGATCATCGTGATCGGGGTGTGGGTGATGCCGGGGCCCGCGTGGCCGTCCAGGTCACCGGCGATCACGCGGAGCAGGGCGCCGCCGTCGGGGGTGGACAGCAGCTGGACCTGGCCGCCGCCGATGTCCTGGTAGCGCGGGGGCATCATCTTGTCGGAGGCGGGGAGGTTCACCCACAGCTGGAGGCCGTGGAAGAGGCCGCCGGACACCACGAGGGACTCCGGCGGGGCCTCGATGTGCAGGAGGCCGGAGCCGGCGGTCATCCACTGGGTGTCACCGCCGTTGATGACTCCGCCGCCGCCGTTGCTGTCCTGGTGGACGAAGGTTCCGTCGATCAGGTACGTGACGGTCTCGAAGCCGCGGTGCGGGTGCCAGGGGGTGCCCTTGGGCTCGCCCGGCGCGTACTCCACCTCGCCCATCTGGTCCATCATGATGAACGGGTCGAGGTGCTGGTAGTTGATCCCGGCGAACGCGCGGCGCACCGGGAACCCCTCGCCCTCGAACCCACCAGGGGCGGTCGTGACGGCCAGCACCTTGCGGGCGGGCGTCTCCTGGGCGGGCTCGGCGACGCGGGGGAGCGTCAACGGGTTCTCCACAGTCACTGCAGGCATGGTCGGAGCCTCCTTCTGCGTCGAGTTTAGTTGAAACTCGAACTTCTTGCCACACCCCACAGAACAGAAAGGGCCCCGGGGGAATTCCCCCGGGGCCCGAAGCCGCTCACCAGCGCCCATGACGTCTAGCCGTCTGCGCAGCAATGGCGTCTAGCCATACATGCGGCGCATCGCGAAGTCGACCATCTGCTCGACGGCCTTCGCGTCGAAGACCATCCGGTGGTCGCCCTCCATGTCGAGGACGAAGCCGTACCCGGTCGGCAGCAGGTCGATCACCTCGGCGCCGGTGATCACGAAGTACTTGGACTCCTTGCCGGCGTACCGGCGGAGCTCCTTGAGCGTGGTGAACATGGGGATCACCGGCTGCTGCGTGTTGTGCAGCGCCAGGAAGCCCGGGGTCTCGCCGCGCGGGCAGTAGACCTTCGATGTGGCGAAGATCTGCTGGAAGTCCTCGGCGGACAGCGACCCGGTCGTGAAGGCGCGTACCGCGTCCGCGAGGGACGGGGGAGACGGCTCGGGGTACAGCGGCGGCTGCTGCGCGTAGCTCTGCTGCGGCGGCGGCTGCGCGGCGTACTGCTGCTGCCCCGCGCTCACGTTCTGGTCGTAGCCGTACATGCCCGACAGCCTACCGAGGCCCGGGGGGCCCAGGGGGCCGAGTTCCGGTCAGCCGGCCTTGACGGCGGCGACGAAGGGCACCCAGGCCGCCGCCGACACCACGAGGACGGGCCCGCCCTCGACCTTGGAGTCCCGCACGGGGACCAGCCCGGCGAGGCCGTCGGCCACCTCGACGCACTCCCCGCCACTGCCGTTGCTGTAGCTGCTCTTACGCCAGCGGGCGGCGCCGGGGAACGCCTCGGCGATCTCGACGCAGTCCCCGCCGGTGCCGTTGCTGTAGCTGCTCTTGCGCCAGCGGGCGGAGATCAGGTCAATGTCGGTGCTTGCCATGTCGGAAGTCCTCTGCAGCTGCTTCGATCCTCGCCAGGGACGCCTCAGGAGACAGCGCGGCAGCCCTGAGTAGATCGTACGACCTGCGGTAGTCCTTCACGAGGGCCGGATAGTCGATGAGTTGGCCGCTGTGCAGGCTCTCGGTGTAAACGACTGGAGGCGCGTCCACGAAGGTCATCACCTTGGCCATACCCATCATGAACGGGTGGGCTGCGGCCGTTTCCGGAACGATCTGCAAAATGGAGCGAGTGGTTCTGACCACGTTCGCGATGTGCTCCAGCAGCTCGGCCATCGGCTCTGCGGCCACCACGCGCCGCCGGATCAACGACTCGTCAAGAATCACCCAGAGGGCTGGGGGCCGTTCCCTCTGGAACAGCCGGGCCCGTGCCATACGTGCGTCTACCTTCTTCTCCACCTCGCTGTCGAAGGCCCGGGGCATCGCGGCCCGGACGAGGGCCCGCGCGTAGGCGGCCGTCTGCAACAGCCCCGGGACGAGCATCGGCGCCCATTCCTCGATGGTCTCGGCGTACGGCTCCATCTCCGCCACGTCCGCGAAGTACTCCGCATGCCCCGACTGCTTCGCCCTGCGCGCATCTTCACAGCGCCGCTCGAAAAAGCCGTCCGTCCCCAGCGTCCCGTCCACGTGCCGGGCCAGATCCAGCGGCATCCGGCGCTCTCCGCGCTCGATCTGGCTCAGGAACGGGACGCCCCGGAAGCTGCCCTCCGCAAGCTGCTCCAGCGTGAGCCCGGCAGCCTCCCGCTTGTAGCGCAGCTCAGCACCGTAGAACGACGGCACATTCGCCGACGCGTCCGGATCCTTACGAGGAGGCACAACCCACCACCGCCATTTGCCACTTGCCCAGCGCAACCGGAAACCCTTCTCACGCTACGCCGCGCCGCGCCAGGCTGTGAGCGGTTCGTCACAGTCAGTCCGCACAGGAACGGAATCCCCCCATGAGCGACCACGCCGCCGACCGCGAGGCCATCGAGGCCCTCACCCAGCTCCGCGCCGCCCTCGCCGCGCACGGGATCACGCTGCCCTCCCTCGACCTCCATCTCCCCTCTTACGCGAGCACGTACCGGACCCCTCCCCTCCTCGCCCTCGGCAACTGCAACGTCGACACCGCCACCCGCCTGGCCGCCGCGCTCCGGGTCGCCCGGTGAGGCCGTTCACCGTCGGGCTGCTCGCCGTGCCGAAGGCGGTGCCGGAGCTTCGGCTCGCCGTGCGGGAGCACCTCGGGTCGGCCTGTCCCGAGGTGCAGCTCTGCGTGAGCGAGCTGCTGACCAACGTGATCACCCACCTCGGCGAAGGCACGCCCGTCACCCTGCGGATCACCGGAAGGGCAACCCGTACGCGGGTCGAGCTCACCGACCCCGATCCGCACGCGTGGCCCGTGCTGCGCCGGGCGGCCGACGCCGACGAGTCCGGGCGCGGCCTCGCCCTGCTGGCCGCCGTATCGACCCGCTGGGGAGTGCTGCAAGGGCCTCACAGCAAAACCGTCTGGTGCGAGTTGAGTACCCGTACTCAGGTGTGAGCCCTCGCGCCGTTGTTACGTTCGCCAAGGCGCGAATCGATGGCGGTACGGGGGGACTGGACCACATGGCACTCAACGCGAAATGGCAGGCGGTGTTCGGCGAGGACGGGCGGGGGCCCGGGGCCGGATCCGGACCCCGGATGACCCTCGCGTCCGCCGGCCCGTCTTCGGGCGGTAGCGGTGGCGGCCCCGATCTCCAGGCCTCGCAGGGGCCCTGGACCAGCGCCGGGAACATCGCGGGAGCTCTGCGTACCTCCTCCGCCACTGCCGTGACGGAGCTGGCGACGGCGAACGAAGGCGTCTCCGGCGCCACGGGAGGTTTCTCCTCCACCGCGGCCCTGACCGAGATCCTCGGCACCTGGACGACTCGCCTCACCGCCGTACGCGACGAGTGCGGGCGGCTGAACGGCTCACTCAAGACCGCCGGCCGGGATTTCGGCGAGCGGGACATCGCCGTCCGGCAGACCTTCTCCGAAGCCGTCGTCGGCCAGTCGAAGAACCGAGGCTGATGCCGGCATGCCCAGCTGGCAGCAACTGCGCGACGTGAAGCTTTCGGAGTACGAGGACGCGGCGGACGGCTGGGGCAAGGGCAGCACCCGCGCCAACGCCGACAAGGACCGCGTCGACAACGAGATACTCGCCAAGATCCGCGACTCCCAGACCGGCATGGCGGCATCATCGGCCATCGCGAACCTGGAAGGCCTCAGCCGCAACTACCAGTACCTGCACACCGAATGCGGACTGATCCGCACCGCCCTCAACGGACTCGCCGCCGAGCTGGCCGCCCCGCAGCGGAAACTCAAGCAGGCCCTGGAAGACGCCGAGAACCTGAAGTTCACCGTCCACCCCGACGGCTCGGTCGAATACCCCGCCACTCCGTCCTTTCTCCAGGCGCCCGCATCAGGCACCGGCACGGCCACCCCCGGAGCGCCCGTACCTCTCCTGCCGGGCCGGGGCGAGGGCGGCGCCGACCTGAACAAGGGCCGTGCGGAGGAGATAGCCGAGAAGATCGCGGGCGCGGTGCGCGAAGCCGCCGAGATCGACAGCCGGTACGCGGCCGTGCTGCGCAAGCTCAAGGCAGGGCCTGGGCTGAAGGTCGAAGCGGCGGACCTCCTGGACGCCGCTCAGGACACCAGGGACGTCCAGCAGGCGGCAGGGAAGTACCTGAACGCCGACAAAATCCCCAAGGACAGGACCCCCGAGCAGAACGCCTCGTGGTGGAAGGGCCTGAGCCAGGAACTACGCGACGAGTACGCCACCCTGTACCCGGCCTCGATCGGCGCCCTCGACGGCATCCCGGCCGCCGTACGCGACGACGCCAACCGCATGATCCTCGCCGAGACGAAGGCCCAGTACGAGGCCGACCTCAACGCCATCCCTGCCGAGCCCTCACCGAAGTTCGTGAACCAAGGCGCTCGCGGCGACATGGCGTACAGCAAGGAATGGCTTGATTGGAATGCCACTTACCCGGGGAAGAAAGCAGAAATCGAAGGGCGCCTGAAGGGCATGGCGGCCATCGAGAAGCGCTTCGATCGCCCGGCCGGCAGCAACCTCCCGGAGGCCTACCTACTGAAGTTCAACCCGGAGCTCGATGACGGCCGGGTCATCCTCGCCAACGGAAATCCCGACACGGCGGACCATATGTCCATGTACGTGCCCGGCACTAAGACAAGGCTGGAGGCTATTGACAAGGACCTCTTGCGTAGCGAAAAGCTCTGGGATGAAAGCAACCGCACGAAGCCGGACGCGAAGATATCCACCATCACCTGGTTCGACTACAACGCCCCGAACGACATCCCCCAAGCAGTGGCCCCCACGTATGCAGCGGAGGGCGGACCCACACTGCAGCAGTTCATGCAGGGCCAGCAGGCTGCCCACCGAGAAGCGACCGGAACCACGTCCCACACCACCGTCATGGGTCACAGCTACGGCAGCACGGTGGTCGGCGTGGCGACACAGTCCGGCAGCTGGCGGGACGGGGCCATGGCGGACGACATCATCGCCATCGGCAGCCCGGGAATGCAGGTGCACCGCGCAGAGGACCTTGGCCTCAAGCCCGGCCACGTGTGGGCGATGGGCGGCGGCAGCGACGACATCATCGTGCGGCAGGGCGGGAGGCTGGTCGGGCTCGGCGACGCCTGGACGATTCCCACGGACGAAGACTTCGGCGGGAACATCATGAAGAGTGACGCCTCGAGTCACGGCGACTTTTGGGACGATCCGGTCAGCCTACGGAACCAGGCAGCCGTCATCACCGGAAAATACGACAGGACCGTTCTTGAATAAGCGAATTAAATTGGCCGGGCACGCCTTCTTGGCATGCATACTCCTCACAGGATGCGCAGAAATGAACAAGCCAGCGGCGAAAAAGCTCGACGCCAAGGTGGTGCAGGCGGAAACGGAGAAAGCCTCCAGCCGGATCCTGGATCTGCTGGCCCTGGACGGAAAAGTGACCCGCGCGAGGGCCACCTTGCTGGAATGCACCAACGGCAGGCCAGCCGGAAAAGTAAACCAGGCCCATCACCCGTGGAGCGTGTACGACGTCCCGGTGGAGGAAATGGAGAAGGCCATGGACCGGATGCGGAAAGCATTCCCGGAGAACGGCTGGACCATAGTCAAGGACGGCCCGGACGGAAGTGCCGCGAAGACCCCGACGATCGTCGCGAACTCGAATGACGGACACCTCTCAGCAGAGATCCGGCTGCTTGACGAACGGGCCAAGGGCGAGACCTCGGTCCTCGCCGTCACCGTCGTCTCCACCTGCTTCCAGAGCAAGCCCGAGGACTGAGCCGCCCCGCCCGCCCCGCCCGCCCCACTAGAGAGCAGTGTCACAGTCCAGCTGCCAGGGGTTGCAGGTTATTACCCGTGGGTAGCATCATGTTGTTACCGATTGGTATGTACGAGGAACCTGTCTCCCCGAGCCTTAACGGAGCCGTCGCCATGGGGCACTACAAGTCGAATCTCCGCGACATCGAGTTCAACCTCTTCGAGGTGCTCGGCCGCGACAAGCTGTACGGCACCGGCCCGTTCGGCGAGATGGACACCGAGACCGCCAAGAGCGTGCTGTCCGAGATCGCCCGCCTCGCCGAGAACGAGCTGGCCGAATCCTTCGCGGACGCCGACCGCAACCCGCCGGTCTTCGACCCGGCCACCAACACCGCGCCGGTCCCGGCGTCCTTCAAGAAGAGCTACGAAGCCTTCATGGACTCCGAGTACTGGCGTCTCGGCCTGCCCGAGGAGATCGGCGGCACCACCTCGCCCCGCTCCCTCATCTGGGCCTACGCGGAGCTGCTGCTCGGCTCGAACCCGGCCATCTGGATGTACTCCTCGGGCCCGGCGTTCGCCGGCATCCTCTTCGAAGAGGGCAACGAGGCGCAGAAGAAGGTCGCGCAGATAGCGGTCGAGAAGCGCTGGGGCTCCACCATGGTCCTCACCGAGCCGGACGCCGGTTCGGACGTCGGCGCCGGCCGCACCAAGGCCATCCAGCAGGAGGACGGCTCCTGGCACATCGAGGGCGTGAAGCGCTTCATCACGTCCGGTGAGCACGACATGGAGGAGAACATCCTCCACTACGTCCTCGCCCGCCCCGAGGGCCACGGCCCGGGCACCAAGGGCCTGTCCCTCTTCCTGGTCCCGAAGTTCCACTTCGACTGGGAGACCGGCGAGCTGGGCGAGCGCAACGGCGTCTACGCGACGAACGTCGAGCACAAGATGGGCCTCAAGGCCTCCAACACGTGCGAGATGACCTTCGGCGACCAGCACCCCGCCAAGGGCTGGCTGATCGGCGACAAGCACGACGGCATCCGCCAGATGTTCATGATCATCGAGTTCGCCCGCATGATGGTCGGCACGAAGGCCATCGCGACGCTCTCGACCGGCTACCTGAACGCCCTGGAGTACGCCAAGGAGCGCGTGCAGGGCCAGGACCTCGCGAACTTCATGGACAAGTCCGCGCCCAAGGTCACCATCACGCACCACCCCGACGTGCGCCGCTCGCTGATGACGCAGAAGGCGTACGCCGAGGGCATGCGCGCCCTCGTCCTGTACACCGCCTCCGTCCAGGACGCGATCCAGCTCAAGCAGGCCGCGGGCGAGGACGCCTCCGCCGAGATCGGCCTGAACGACCTGCTCCTGCCGATCGTGAAGGGCTACGGCTCGGAGCGCTCGTACGAGCAGCTCGCGCAGTCCCTGCAGACCTTCGGCGGTTCCGGTTACCTCCAGGAATACCCGATCGAGCAGTACATCCGGGACGCCAAGATCGACACCCTCTACGAGGGCACCACGGCGATCCAGGGCCAGGACTTCTTCTTCCGGAAGATCGTCCGCGACCAGGGTGCCTCGCTGAACGTCCTCTCCGAGACGATCAAGAAGTTCCTGTCCGAGGCCGCCGGCGGCGAGGAGCTCGCCGGCGCCCGCGACGCGCTCGCCAAGGCCGCGGTCGACCTCGAGGCCATCGTCGGCCAGATGATCGTCGACCTCACCGCCACCGGCGAGGACGTCAAGAACATCTACAAGGTCGGCCAGAACACCACCCGCCTGCTGATGGCGTCCGGTGACGTGGTCGTCGGATACCTGCTGCTCAAGGGCGCGGCCGTGGCCGCCGAGAAGCTGGCGACCGCCTCCTCGAAGGACGTCCCCTTCTACACGGGCAAGATCGCGGCCGCGAAGTTCTTCGCCTCGCAGGTCCTGCCGAACGTCTCGGTCGCCCGCACGCTGGCCGAGGCCGTCGACAACACCCTGATGGAGCTCGACGAAGCCGCGTTCTAGCCTGCCGGCCGGCTGCGCCGCATCGGCGGCCGCACAGCCGTGCACGGCATCGCATCCGCACGACGGCCGGGCCCTCCCACACGAGGGCCCGGCCGTCGGCGTACGGGGAGCCGACCGACGCCGTACGGGGTCACGGCCGCGGTGCTGTACGGGGTCACGGTCCGCGGTGCCGTACGGGGTCACGGCCCGCGGTGGCCGCGCCTGCGGCGCCCGAGCACGCCGCCGGAGGCGGCCCCGCGGACCGCGACGTCGGCACGCGGGGCCTCGGCACCCCGGTCCCCGGCCGGGCCCACGGGCCCGGCACCGGTGGCGGGCCCGCCGTAGGCCCGGAACCGGGGCCCGGAACCGGCTCCGCGGGCCGCCCGCAGGGCACCGGCATTCCCCAGTTGTCAGCAGTCCATGGGACGCTTTCGATATGAGCCCAGCAGAGCAGCACGGCAACAGCAGGGGGTACTCCGTCCCGACCGGGCGGCCGTACGCCCTCAAGGAGCTGCAGGCTGCCCTGGGCAGCCTCGGCGACCATCTGCGGGAGCTGTACGACGGCGCCCACCCCGCGGAGTACGAGGCCGTCGCCGACGCCCTCTACACCGCCTTCCAGACCGCGGCCGGGCTCGCCCCCGCCAAGAGCTACACCGGCTGCTCCGAGCACCCCAACGGGGCCCTCGACCCCGAGGCGCCCGACGGCTGGGGCCGCTGCCTGATCTGCAACGACCGGCGCCGCCTCGGGCTGCGCGCCCAGGGCGTCCGCGGCGCCCGCGCGGCCGCCGCCGCCCCGCCCGCCGGGGAGCAGCGCCGGCTGGGCTATCCCGTGCCCGACCCCCCGTACACCCTGCAGGCCCTGCGCGACCACCTCCGCACCGTCGAGGACCGCCGCTTCCACCTGGGCTTCTCCTCCCCCGCCGAGGAATTCGTAGGCATCGCGGACGATCTCCACCGGGCGTTCATCGTGGCCCGCGAACTGTCCCGGCCCCGCAACGCCTCCGGCTGCTCCGAGCACCCCGGCGCACCCATCGATCCGGACGCGCCACCCGGTGAGGCCTGTATCTTCTGCGCCGGGCGCAAGAGACGCGCGCAGCGCTCCGCGGCGGCCCCGGAGATGCTCCCGCGCATCCGCCGGGGCGAACGCAGGCAGCTGCAGCGCCGATTCGAGCGCCCGCCGGGCTGAAGAGCCGCCGGGAAGCGGACCACACAGCCCGCAACCCCGGCGTTTCGGCTATCCGCCGCAGTCCGAACATGGCGAACACGACCGTCGTTAAGGTGAACCACATGAGCTCTCCCGCCCGCTTCGACCGCGGACACACCGACGATCTGATGACCTTTCTGACGGCCAGTCCGTCGCCGTACCACGCCGTGGCCAACGCGGCCGAGCGGCTGGAGAAGGCAGGCTTCAGGCAGTTGTCGGAAACGGACGCCTGGGACTCGGGCAGCGGAGGCCGGTTCGTCCTCCGGGGCGGAGCGCTCATCGCCTGGTTCGTCCCGGAGGGCGCGACCGCGCACACCCCGTTCCGGATCGTCGGCGCGCACACCGACTCCCCCAACCTGCGGGTCAAGCCGCTGCCTGACACGGGCTCGCAGGGCTGGCGGCAGATCGCCGTCGAGATCTACGGCGGCACCCTGCTCAACACCTGGCTGGACCGGGACCTGGGCCTGGCGGGCCGGCTGAGCCTGCGCGACGGCAGCGAGCGGCTGGTGAACGTGGACCGCGCGCTGCTGCGCGTCCCGCAACTGGCCGTCCACCTCGACCGGTCGGTCAACAGCGACGGCCTCAAGCTCGACAAGCAGCGCCACATGCAGCCGATCTGGGGCCTGGGCGAGGTCCAGGAGGGCGACCTCATCGCCTTCCTGGAGGAGGAAGAGGGCCTGGCGCAGGGCTCGGTGGCCGGCTGGGACCTGATGGTCCACTCGATCGAGCCGCCGTCGTACCTGGGGCGCGACCACGAGCTCGTGGCCGGCCCGCGGATGGACAACCTGATCTCGGTGCACGCGGGCATCGCGGCGCTGGCCGCCGCCTCGACCGCCGACAAGCTGGACCACATCCCGGTCCTGGCCGCCTTCGACCACGAGGAGAACGGCTCGCAGTCGGACACGGGCGCGGACGGCCCGCTGCTGGGGAACGTGCTGGAACGTTCCGTCTTCTCGCGCGGCGGCACGTACGAGGACCGCGCACGGGCCTTCGCGGGCACCATCTGCCTGTCCTCGGACACCGGCCACGCCGTGCACCCCAACTACGCGGAGCGGCACGACCCCTCGCACCACCCGCGCGCCAACGGCGGCCCGATCCTGAAGGTCAACGTCAACCAGCGGTACGCGACGGACGGCAGCGGGCGCGCGGTGTTCGCGGCGGCGTGCGAGCGGGCCGGCGTGCCGTGGCAGACCTTCGTCTCGAACAACTCGATGCCCTGTGGCACGACGATCGGCCCGATCACGGCCGCCCGCCACGGGATCCAGACGGTGGACATCGGCGTCGCGATCCTCTCGATGCACAGCGCCCGCGAACTGTGCGGTGCGGACGACCCGTACCTGCTCGCGAACGCGCTGGTGGCCTTCCTGGAGGGCTGACGCCGCCGTACGGTCCGCGCCGCACCGCCTGCCGGGTCTCGGCAGGCGGCGCGGGCTTCGGCCGGGTGGGTCGATCTGAGGGGCGTCGCGGTGTGATGAACCGATGGTGACACTCCGTCATGTTGTGCTGGACTCCTCACGCCCGGCCGACAAGGAGAGTCCCGTGCTCCGCCTGCTCCGCATGCCCCGAATGGCCCGCAGACTCCGTATGCCGCGTATCGCCGGAGCCGTGGGCGTCGCCCTCGCCGTGGGCATCGCCCTCGCCGTGCTCGCGTCCGCCCCCGCCGCGGGCGTGGTCGCAGCCGGCACGCCGACGCCGCCGACGGCGCCGAAGTCCTGGTTCTCCCTGACGGACCCGCGGATCGTCGCGCACTTCGACTTCAAGGCCGGCGAGACGCCGGAGAACATCGCCCTGGAGCCCGACGGCTCCGCCGATCTGACCTTCGCCTTCGCCCGCCAGGTGGTGCGGGTCGACAGGCACGGCGGCAGACGGGTCCTCGCGACGCTGCCCGCCGTCACGGAACCGAAGACCCCCCTCGTCGGCGCCGCCGTCGTGAGCGGGATCGTCCGCACCCACGACGGAACGCTCTACGTCGCGTACAACACGGGAACGATCGAGACCGGCATCTACCGGATCACCCCGGACGGCGAGGTCGAAAAGCTCGTCGACCTGCGGCCGAACGGCTTCGCCAACGGCCTCGCCCTCGACGGGCACCGCGGGCTGCTCTACGCCGCCGACTCCGTCCTCGGCACGGTGTGGCGCATCCCGCTGGACGAAGAACGCCCCCAGGCGACGGCCTGGGCCACCGGCGCCGCGCTCGAGCCGGCCACGTTCATCGGCGCGAACGGCATCAAGGTACGCAACCACGCGGTCTGGGTGTCGAACTACGACCGGGGCACGCTGCTGCGGATCCCGGTCGAGGAGGACGGGTCCGCGGGGATGATCAGGACGCACGCCACCGGGCTGACGGGGATCGACGACTTCGCGTTCGCCGGGCACGGCGAGAAGGTGCTCGCCGCGCTGAACGACGCCGACAGCGAGCTCGCCCTGGTCCAGCCCGACGGCACCCACACCGTCGTGCTTTCCGGGAAGGACGGACTGTCCGGGCCCACCTCGGTGGCGGTCCGCCACCACAAGGTCTACGTCCCCAGCGGCGCCTTCCTCACGGGCATCGACCCGAACCTGCTGGTCGCCGACGTCGAAAGGAACGAGAACCAGGAGGACCACGAGGACCACGAGGACCACGGGAAGCACGGGAAGCACGGGAAGCACGAGGACTGAGCCGTCCGGCCGGGGCCCACAGCGGGCCCCGGCCGGACGCCCCTACGCCCTGTCGTCGAGTCCGGCGAGGACGAGGGGCAGCCGGCTCACGCCCTCAGGGGTGACGGTCACCGGCACACCCCAGTCCTGCTGGTGCACGTGGCAGGCCGGGTACTCGTTCGCCGGGTCGTCGTCGCACGACGCCGCCATGGCGGAGACGTGCAGGACGCCCTGGGCGATGTCCGGGTTCAGGGCCAGCTCCCGGAACAGGTCCGTCCCGGCCCCCTCGCCCTCCGCCAGGAGCTCCGGCGGGGTCGAGGAGACCAGCAGCCGCGTCGAAGGCCCGTAGCGGGTGTCGAGCTTCTGCCCGGTCGGCGCCTGGAACACCACGTCGAGCCGGAGCGTGCCCGGGGCGACCTCGGTGGCGGCCCGCCGCGTGCGGTGGGCGACGGCGTCGACCCGGACCGCCTCCTCCGGCAGCCGCAGCCGGGTCAGCCGGTGCCGGGCCGACTCGACGACCACGATGTCCTCGCCGGCCAGCACGGCGTCGCTGGGCTCCCGCAGATCGGTGGCCAGCGTGGAGACCTGGCCGGTCGCCGGGTCGAAGCGGCGCAGCGCGTGGTTGTACGTGTCGCACACCGCGACCGAGCCGTCGGGCAGCGCGGTCACCCCGAGCGGGTGCTGGAGCAGCGCCTGGCCGGCGTCGCCGTCCCGGTGCCCGAAGTCGAACAGGCCGGTCCCGACGGCGGTCCGGACGGCGTACCCCGCACCGTCGGGCTCCACGTACCGCAGGGCGCTGTTCTCGGAGTCGGCGATCCACAGCCGGTCCCCGGCGGCCGCGAGCCCGGACGGCTGCGCGAGCCAGGCCTCGAGGGCGGGCCCGTCGTGCAGGCCCTCGCTGGTCGTCCCCGCGGCGACGGCCACGGTCCCGGTCTGCGGGTCCCAGGTCCACAGCTGGTGCACGCCCGCCATGGCGATCCACACCTTGCCCTGCCACCAGGCCACGTCCCACGGCGAGGACAGGTCCACTTCCAGGGCCGGCCCGGAGGCCGGGGACCCCTGCCACCACTGCCGCCCGGTCCCGGCGACGGTCTCGACGGCGCCCGTCCCGGGATCGAAGCGGCGCAGCGCGTGGTTGACGGTGTCGGCGACGACGACGGACCCGTCGGGCAGCAACGCCAGCCCTTGGGGCTCGCTGAAGCTGTCGGCGGTGAAGCCGCGCTCCCCGCTGCCGATGCGTCGTACGACGCTCTCGCCATCGGCGGCCAGCTCCACGAGCTGGTGCCGCGTCGAGTCCGACACGAGCAGGTTCCCGGACGGCAGCACGAGCGCCTTCCCGGGGAACCGCAGGTCGGTCGCCACCGGCTCGGGCGCCACGTACGGCCCGTCGCCGCGCCGCAGCGTCCCCTTGGCCTCGTGCTCGGCCTCGAGCTCCTCCACGAGCCGCGCGATGGCGTGCGCGTGCCCCTCACCGGCGTGCTGCGCGACGATGTACCCCTCGGGGTCGATCACGACGAGCGTCGGCCAGGCCCGTACGGCGTACTGCTTCCAGGTGGCCAGCTCGGGATCGTCGAGCACGGGGTGGTGCACCTCGTACCGCTCGACGGCGTCGACGACGGCCGCGTGCTCGGCCTCGTGCACGAACTTCGGCGAGTGCACCCCGATGATCACGACGGTGTCGCGGTGCTTCTCCTCCAGCTCGCGCAGCTCGTCGAGGACGTGCAGGCAGTTGATGCAGCAGAAGGTCCAAAAATCAACAACAACGCACTTACCTCGCAGGTCGGCGAGGGTGAGCTCTTTGCCGCCGGTGTTGAGCCAGCCACCCTTGCCGATCAGCTCGGGGGCACGGACACGGGCACGTCGGCGGGGCGCGGGGGTGGGCGCCGGGGCGGCATCGTTCATCCTTCAAGCTTGCCATCCGCCCGTGAACGCCCGATCACGGCCGTACGAAGCGCCGTCCGCCGCCCGCCCGGCATATGCCACCCGTGGGGGTGACGACGGCCGGGCGGGCGCCGTGGGACTCTGGCTGCAGGCAACGGAGGAGGCGTCCGGAATGACCACCGCGCACGACTACGGCGAGGGCATCGATCCCGAGCACGCGCTGAAGTACGCCATCCAGCACTGGGTCGGGGACCGCACGGAGATCGTTGAGGGGGTCGTCGACAACGTGACACCGAACTGGGATCACGAGAACGCCGCCGAGGAGATCCGCGACCAGATCAAGCCGCGGGTACGGGATCTCGGTTGCGTGACCGGCTCCGGCAATCTCGACCTCCCGGGCTCGGCGAACTGGTACGTTCCCGACCTTGCCGTGGCTCCGAAAGATCTGGCGAAGGGTGGCGGGGCCCTGCTTCCCGATCAAACACTGCTGATCGTCGAGGTGACCTCGGAGTCGAACGCCGAGACCGATCGGGGCGTCAAGCGCAAGCGGTACGCCGAGTACGGTGCGCCGCTGTACCTGCTGGTCGACCGGCTCGACAAAACCGTCACGCTGTTCTCCGGGCCCGGGCGGCTCGGTTACACCGAGGTCGACGGGCCGCACCCGTTCGGGGAGACCGTTCGGCTCCCGGCGCCCTTCGGTCTCGACCTCGACACCAGCGGGCTCTAGTCGAAGAGGGCGCTCAGGCGGGGCAGGCGCGTGGAGGTTTCCGCCGTGTCGTCGAAGTCGAAGTCCCAGGCCGGGTCCAGCGACGGGTAGCTGATCGTGAAGGAGTCCGACGGCAGTTCGCGGCCCGTGGCCGATTCGTACGCCGTCCACGCGATCGAGAGGGCCTCCTCGTCCCACAGCTCCAGGCCCTCGGCCGCCGCCTCGCGGACCGCGGGGTGGTCCGCGAGGGAGTCGGGGTCGGCCAGGGCGCGGGCGAAGGCCTCCTCGCCCTGGGTCAGGAGCCAGCCGCGGAAGTAGTCGAAGCCGTCGTCCGAGCAGCCGCCGTTGATCACGTAGGCCGCGGCCCACAGAGGGCTGCGGTAGGACTCCGCCAGCAGATCCCACAGGACCTGCTGGGCCGCGGCTATCTCGGCCTCCGGGCAGCGCGCCAGCAACTCCGAGGCGCGCGCCGCCACCTGGTCCGGTTCGGCCTCCGACCGGGCCGTCTCGATCAGCTTCCAGAACGTGTGCTTGTCCATGGGGGAAGCCTGGCATCCCCCTCTGACATCACGCGGTGAGGAAGGAGTGGAGGGATTCGGTGAGAGCGGTGATGAAGGCCTCCCGGGTCTGCGGCGCCACGAGGTCCAAGGAGAGGTACGGGTTCAGGTCCTCGAGCTCGACCAGGAGGAGCTCGCCCGAGGGGGCGCGGCAGGCGTCCACCCGCTGGATGCCGTGCGACAGGGTGTTCCACTCGATGAAGCTGCGGGCGAAGGCGAGGTCCGCCGGCGTCGCCTCGTACGGCGCGAGTTCCCAGCGGCGGGCCGGGTCCGGGGCGTGGAGGGCGTACTGGAAGGCGTCGTCGACGAAGTAGAAGGACACCTCGTACGCGAAGTCGATGCGCGGCTGGATGAGGTTCTCGCCCGCCGGTCCGGCCGGGTGCGGGGTGAAGGTCAGGCCTATCGAGTCCGCGCCCTGCTTGGGCTTCACCACGTACGAGGGCACCGAGGGGAGCAGGGCGAGGTCCGCGGGGTCGTCGATCGTGGGGATCACCGGGTAGCCGGCGGTCGTGAGGTCGAGGAGGTACTGCTTGCCCGCCATGTCGCCGCGGCCCGTGAGCGGGTTGTAGACGCGGGTGCCGGCGGCGAGGGCTGCCGCGCGGAAGGAGTCGTACGCCTCCTGGTAGTGCAGGACCGGTCCGCTGTTGCGGACGATCACCGCGTCGAAGCCCGCCGTCATGCCCGCCGCGTCCAGCGGGTGGCACAGGGCCAGCGGGAAGTGCTCGCGCAGGCGCGAGGTGAGGAGGATGTCCTCGTCGCAGTACCGGCGGCCGCGCGCCGGGTACGCCAGGTCGGTCACGTAGAGCAGAGGCATGGCGGCAACCTATCGCGGGCATCGGTCCGGGCATGAAACACCCGGTTCGGGACAAAGCGCCGGCCCTCGGAGACGACTGCCGGATCGAGGACGAGGACGGGAGGCACGCCTTCCTCGTCGGCGGGAAGGCGCTGCGCTCCTTCGGGTGCCCCGGGTGGCCCGGAGGCGCCCCGGAGGTGCGCGGGGCGCCTCCGGGCCAGGGTTTCTAGCGGCCCAGGCGGCGGTCCTTGAGGGCCGGAAACTGGTCGCGGGTCTCGGCGACCTTCGCCGGGTCCAGGTCTACGGTGAGGACGTCCTCGCCGGGGCCCGCCTCGGCCAGGACCTCGCCCCAGGGGTCCACCACCAGGCTGTGCCCGGCCTGCTCGACGCCCGCGTGCGTACCGGCCAGCCCGCAGGCGAGGACGTACGACTGGTCCTCGACGGCCCGCGCCCGGTTCAGCAGGGTCCAGTGGCCCCGGCGGCGGGCCGGCCAGCCCGCGGCCACGACCATCGTGGTGGCCCCGGCGTCGACCAGGCCGCGGAACAGCTCGGGGAAGCGCAGGTCGTAGCAGGTGGCGATGCCGAGGGTCTGCTCCGGCAGGGTCACGGTGGTCAGGGAGTCGCCGGCCGTCATCAGCACGGCCTCGCCCTGGTCGAAGCCGAAGCGGTGGATCTTGCGGTACGTGGCGGCCAGCTCGCCGGACGGGGAGAGGACGAGGGCGGTGTTGTAGAGCGAGCCGTCGCCGGCGCGCTCCACGACCGAACCGGCGTGCAGCCAGACCCCGGCGTCGCGCGCCGCCTTGGACATCGCCTCGTACGTCGGCCCGTCCAGCGGCTCGGCTTCGGTCTCGAACTGCTCGTAGGCGAAGGCACCCACCGTCCACAATTCGGGCAGGACGACCAGATCCGTGCCGGCCTGATCCCGTACGAGATCGGCCACCCGGGCACGTCGGGAAGTGACCGACTCCCCGTCGGTCACCGCGATTTGGATCAGCGAGGCGCGCACAGTACCACCGTCCTGGCATTCAAGCCGTCAACTCGGGCCTACGATCGTCACACGAAAGCACTGCCGGGGTGCTCACCGGCAGCGTAGTTTTGGAAGCAGTCCACACGCTTCCAGAAAACGCGCCACTGAACAGCACGCGAGGGGTCCCGTTGACCGTCCAGCCGCATCCCAGCCTCCAGCCCTATGCCGACGCGTGGACGCACTCCATCGAGGCGATATCCGAGCTGGTCCTCCCCCTGGCGGAGGGCGAGTGGAACCGGGCGACACCGTGTCCCGGCTGGTCCGTCCGTGATGTGGTGTCACACATCATCGGCATCGAGTGCGAGCAGCTGGGGGATCCGCGGCCGATCCACACCGTCGCGAGGGATCTGCGGCACGTGGTCGACGAATTCAGCCGGTACATGGAGGTGCAGGTCGACGTCCGGCGCCACCACACCGCGCCGGAGATGACCTCGGAGCTCGAGTACACGATCATCCGGCGGTCGCGGCAGCTGCGCAACGAGAAGCGGGATCCGGCCACGATGGTGCGCGGGCCGCTGGGCGACCAGGTGACGCTGGAGTTCGCGCTGCGGCTGCGGGCGTTCGACGTGTGGATCCACGAGCAGGACCTGCGGGCGGCGCTGGGCGTGCCGGGGAACTGGGACTCGCCGGGGGCGTACGTGGCGCGGGACATCCTGCTCGCCGGGCTGCCGAAGGTCGTCGCGAAGCTGGCGGGGGCCCCGGCGAACTCGGCGGTGATCCTCGACGTGCACGGCCCGGTGGAGTTCATGCGGACGGTGCGCGTGGACGCCGAGGGACGCGGGACGATCGACAAGGCGCCCTCGCTCGGGCCGGCGGTGACGCTGACGACGGACTGGGAGACGTACGTCCGGCTGGCGGCGGGGCGGGTCCGGCCGGGCACGGTGGCCGACCGGGTGAAGGTCGAGGGCGATGCGGAGCTCGCCGAGGCGATCCTGGCGAACTTCGCCGTGACCCCGTAGCCGGCCGCAGGCCCCCCCTGCCGTCGGGATCCCGTCCGGACGAGAACCGGTACGGGCCGATCGCACGTCCCCTGCTTCGGGCGCAACGTTCGCAGAGGGGTCTTTCGAAGTGTGGTCGAAGGTGTCGTCCGCTGCCGTACCGGCGGCGGAGCGGTTCGAGTGGTTCTCCGACATGGTGGCGCAGGAGCTGGTGCCCACGTCGATCAGCAGTGAGCACGCGGCCGACTTCCAGGCGGAGGTCTCCGTGCTGGACCTGGGTCCGGTGCAGGTGTCGAAGTTCGCGTACGAGCCGCTGCGCGGCCGGCGCACGCCCGCGCACATCCGGAGCAGCGACCCGGAGCAGTACCAGCTGGGGCTGGTGACCCGCGGCCGGATGCACCTCTCCCAGAACGGCAACGAATCGGGCTTCTTCAACGGGGACATGGTGCTCTGGGACACCTGGCACCCCTTCGAGTCCTGCGCCCCGGAGGACGGCGGCCGGGTCAACGCCGTGATCCTGTCCTTCCCGCGCTCCGCGATGCCGCTGCGGACCGACCGCGTCGACCGGCTCCTCGCGCAGCGCATCCCCGGCCGCCACGGCTTCGGGGCGATCGTCTCCCAGTACCTGCGCGGCCTGGCCGCGCACGGCGCGGACTGCGGGCCCGCCGAGCTCGAACGGCTCGGCCACACCGCCCTCGACCTGGTCGGCACCTGCCTCGCCGGGCAGCTCGGCGCCGCGGAACAGCTGACGGCGCAGGCCCGCAAGAGCGCCCTGCTGGAGCAGATCGACACCTTCATCGGCCACAACCTCGGCGACCCGGAGCTGACCCCGGCGGCCGTCGCGGCCCGGCACAGCATGTCGCTGCGCCGCCTGCAGCTGCTCTTCCGGGAGCGGGGGGAGACGGTCGCGGCCGGAATCCGGCGACGGCGCCTGGAACGGTGCCGGGCCGAGCTGTCCGACCCCGCGCTGCTGACCCGGCCCGTCCACGTGGTGGCCGGGCGCTGGGGGTTCAGCAATGCCGCGGTCTTCAGCCGGGTGTTCCGCGAGGCATACGGGGCCAGCCCCAGCGAGCTGCGCCACCAGGCGGTGCAGGAGGCCCTTGCGCGCAACATCAACGAGATGTGCGCGGAGGGCAAACGGGCCTGACCGTATCCGGCCATAGGCTCGGCAACCGCCGGCCGCAAGCCTGCGACCTTGCGACGGCCGGGCGGGAAAGGACGGGGGTCTGTCCCGCCCGGCCGCGGCGGGGGCCGAACCGGCTTCGGTGCCGTGCCGCCGCGCAAGCGCCGCGGCGTAGGCCTCCGGGGTGCCGGGTCAGGCCGGGGCCGGGCTGGGGGAGTCCGACGGGTGCCGGGCCGGGGCGGCCTGGAGGCGGGTGCGTTCCACCTGCAGGGCCTGGGGGCGCAGGCGGAGGATCTGGGTCAGGCCCAGGAGTTCCACCGCGAAGACCGACGAGAAGGCGATCCGGTAGTTGTCGCCGGTGGCGTCCAGCAGGAGGCCCATCGCCAGCAGGGTCGTCATCGAGGCGAGGAAGCCGCCCATGTTGGTGATGCCCGACGCGGTGCCCTGGCGTTCCGCCGGGTTCGCGGGGCGGGCGAAGTCGAAGCCGATCATCGAGGCCGGGCCGCACGTGCCGAGCACCACGCACAGCGTGACGAGGAGCCACATCGGGGCGTGCGCGCCGGAGCAGGCCAGGACCGAGGCCCACAGCACCGCCGTGAGGGCGACCGTGCCGAGCGCCAGCGGGATCCGGGCCGCCTGGCGGCGGCCGATGAGCTGGCCGTAGACGAGGCCGAAGCCCATGTGGGAGGCCACCACCAGCGTCAGCAGCCCGGCCGCGGTGGTCCGCGCCAGCCCCTGGTCCTCGACGAGGAACGGCATGCCCCACAGCAGCAGGAACACCATCGCCGGGAACTGCGTGGTGAAGTGCACCCACAGGCCGAGCCGGGTGCCCGGTTCCCGCCAGGAGTCGCGGATCTGGCGGCGTACGAAGCCCCCGCCCCCCGGCGGTGCCGGCGGCGGCTCGTAACCCTCCGGGTGGTCCCGCAGGAAGAGGACGAGCGGAACAAGGACGATGAGGCCCGCCACCGCACTGCCCGCGAAGGCCGGGATCCAGCCGACCCCGTGCAGGACGGGGGCCAGCACCAGCGTGGAGACCAGGTTGCCGGCCATGCCGACCAGGCCGGCCAGCTGTGCCATCAGCGGGCCGCGCCGGGCCGGGAACCACCGGGTGCCCAGCCGCAGGACGGAGATGAAGGTCATGGCGTCGCCGCAGCCCAGCAGGGCGCGCGCCGCGAGGGCCATCCCGTACGAGGGCGAGAGCGCGAAGCCGATCTGGCCGGCCGTGAAGAGGACCGCGCCCAGCGTCAGCACCTTCTTGGTGCCGAGCCGGTCCACCAGCAGGCCGACGGGTATCTGCATGCCCGCGTAGACCAGGAGTTGGAGGAGCGAGAAGGCCGAGAGGGCGGAGGCGCCCACGTGGAAGCGGTCCGCCGCCTCGAGTCCGGCCACGCCCAGGCTGGTACGGAAGATCACCGCGACGAAGTAGACGGCGACGCCGATGGACCAGACGGCCACCGCTTTCCGGCCGCCCGGAGGATCCCTGAAGACGACCTGCCCCGTCACCGGCCCGGCCCCCGCACCAGCGCCTCGACCCGGCCCACGTGGCCCCGTACCGCGGCGGCCGCGGTCTGCGCGTCCCCGGCCCGCAGCGCGTCCAGGATCTCCGCGTGCTCGGCCAGCGTCCGCTCGACCCGCTCGGGATGGGCGTGCAGCAGGGCCACGCCCATCCGCAGCTGCCGGTCGCGGAGCTGGTCGTACAGCCGGCTCAGGATCTGGTTGCCGGCGTTGCGCACGATCTCGGCGTGGAAGCCCCGGTCGGCGGCCATCATCGCGGCGAGGTCGCCCTCGGCTGCGTGCCGGCGCTGCTCCTCCAGCAGCCCGGCGAGCCGCTCCAGCAGGCCGGGCGAGGCGGGCACGGCCCTGCGTACGGTGAACTCCTCGACCAGCAGCCGGGTTTCGAGTACGTCGGTGATCTCCTGCGCGGAGACCGGCAGCACGAGCGCGCCCTTCTTCGGGTAGAGCTTCAGCAGCCCCTCGGTCTCCAGCCGCAGCAGTGCCTCGCGGACCGGCGTACGGGACACCCCGACGGCGTCGGCGAGTTCGCCCTCGGTGAGGAGGGTGCCGCCCTCGTAGCGGCGGTCCACCAGTACGGCCTGCTTGACGTGCCGGTAGACGCGTTCGGCGGCGGTGACGGTGGCAGTGACGGCGGTCGGGGCGGGCGGCGCGGCGGACGGCATGCGCACAGGATAGATACATGAAGTGTGCACCGGTCGCCCCGTCCGGGATGTGGACCGCCGCCCCGCGCCGCTGGACCGAACGACGCACCCGGGCTTCGTCCAACCGCAGGACGTACGGGGCCCGCCGGAGGCCGTACGGCACCGGGCCCTCAGGGCGCGGGGGCCGCGCCCCGGGCCGCGCCGGTGACCTCCACCTCCAGCACGAACTCGTCGTACGGGGCCTCCTGCGGGTAGGGCGGGCGGATCTGCGCGAAGCGGATCCGGGCCCGCCCGCCCGGGCAGCGGCCGCGGACCACGTACGTCCGCTCCAGCGGGGCGCCGGGGAGGACCTCCACGGGCGGCGGCGGGGTCTCGCTCACGGACACGGCGTCCGCATCCCCGGTGACCTGCCAGGTCCACACGTACCCGCGCGCCCCGCGCCCGGTGAGCCGCAGCTCGTACGACTCACCGGCGCCGAGGGCGACCTTGCGTACTTCCACCCGCGACGACCTCCCCGCTCAGGCGGGGCCGATCACCGGCCCCTCGTGCCAGCCTGCCCGGTCCCGCCAGTAGTGCTGCAGCTGCCGGTCCGTGCGCAGGACGATGACCTCCAGGTTGAACCCGAAACTGCCCTGGAGCATCCCGGTGACGGCGAGCGCGTCGTGGCCGAAGACGGCGCTGCGGCTCCAGGCGGAGCCGGAGGCGTTGCCCCGCCACCAGTGCTCGATGCACCCGCCGGCGGCGACCGCGCAGAGCTCGTAGTTTCCGGCGGTGTCCTCGTCGGCCGCCCCGTACTGCGCCTCGATCAGGCAGGGCGCGGAGGTGATCCCGCTGCCGAAGACCTCCCCCGGGCGCCAGGCGAAGCCGTTCGGGTCGTCGCGCCACCACAGCTGCATCCGGCCGTCCGTACGGGTGGCGACGAGGTCGAGGTGGCGGCTGCGGGTCTGGACCAGGGCGGGCCCGAAATGGGCGATGCCGGAGGCGAAGCGGCCGCCGTCGTTCCAGGTCCAGGGGGCGCCGTTGATCCGCCACCAGTGGTTGAGCCGGCCGTCGGCGGTGCGGACGACCACCTCGAAGTTGCCCGGCTTCCCGTAGTCGCTCTGGATGAACGCCGGGGTCGAGCCGATCGCGGCGTCGCCCGGCCCGAACGCGCCGCCGTCGCGCCAGGCCCCGCCGGACTGCTCGTAGAACCAGTGGCGCAGCCGGCCGCCGGTGGTCACGTGCAGGGACTCCATGTTCCGGTTGTACGTGGTCCCGGTGAAGGCGGGCTGGCCGGAGGCGTCGTTCGCGTAGCTCTGGGCACGGGCCCACGGGAAGGGGGCGTCGCCCTCGCGCCACCAGTGCTGGAGGCGGCCGCCGCCGGCGGTGGCGAGCATCTCGAAGTTGCGGTGGGCGCGGCCGTTGCCGCTCTCGTAGACGTTGCCGGCGTGCAGCCGGCGCTTGCTCCACGGGTCGATGTTGGTGCCGCGCAGGCCGCACTTGGCCCAGTAGTCGATCTTGACTTCGCCGTAGGCGATCCGCCCGTACCCGCCGACGTGGTAGCCCGGCCCCCAGGAGTTCTTGAACAGCCAGCAGCCCGCGGCGTCGTCGTAGCCGACGATCAGCACGCAGTGGCCGCCCGCGAGGTGGTCGCTGGTGCGGTGGTAGACGCCGGAGCCGAGGCCGAAGAAGTCGTCGTACACGTCGAAGCAGGCGGTCAGCGGGCCGACGGTGTCGAGCCAGACCTTCTGCTGCTCCACGTCGCCGAGGCGGACGTAGTCGGTGATCCGGACGGTACGGCCGGACCGGTCCCAGCTGGGGGTGTACTCGGCGCGCCACGCGTCGCGGCGGTCGGCGGGGACGGTGGACGGGGGCGGGGAGTAGGGCCAGCAGTCCGGGTCGGCGAGGCCGCCGTTGGCTTTGATCCAGTCGAGGGCGGTCTCGGGGTTGGAGCCCTGGCCGCAGGTGAACTTCAGGCCGTCGTGGACGTCCCCCTCGGACCGCTCCGCCCAGACGCCGTGCTCGATACGGGCCATGGACTCGACGAGGCCCGCGGCCCCGAAGGCCCAGCAGGAGCCGCACGGGTTCTGGTCCTTGACCCTGGTGATCCAGGGCCAGCCCCAGCGGCTGCGCCAGTCGACGGCGGCGGGGCGGGCTCCGGCGGCCGGCCCTTGCGTGTCGGGCAGCAGCCCGTGGGCGGCCCGGCGCCGGGTGAGGTGCGGATTGCCGCTCTCGTGCCCGATGAGCCCCCGCAGGTCGATGGCGCCGATCTCGTCGGCGGGCGTGAGGTTCGCCCCGGGTTCCATGCCGAGCGAGGGCCGGGGCACGGCCTCCTCGTCGGCGAGATGCTCGATGACGGACCAGCGCGCTCCGTGCTCCACGAGCTGCGCGCGCAGCTCCCCCACCGTCTGGACAGACTCGACAGACTGCTCCGGCATACCGGCCCCCCAGCTGCAACCGTTCGGATGCGAGATCCGGGAGCGTCCACCGGGCGGCGGGGCGCGTCAAGGGTGTTCGCAAGGTCGCGCGGTCGCACGGGGGGTCGTACGCGGTCGCCCGTCCGCCCCCGGCGTCGGAGGGACGCCGGGGGCGGACGGGCTTGATGCGGGGCTTACTAGGCCGGGTCCGGAGCGGGGGCCGGGGCGGCGGCCGGCATGCCGGGCACGCCGAGGCCGGTGAACAGGGCGGCCACGGTGGCGCCCAGGTCGTTCACGACGTCCGTGGCCTTGGCCTTGGCGTCGGTCGTGCAGCCGCAGGGGCCGGCCGCCTTGGCGACCTCGTCGACGGATGCCTTGAGGTGGTCGACCGCGGCGGCGACGAGGTCCAGGGGGGCACCGGCCCTGGCCCGCGCGGCGACGGGGGCGACGGCAGGGACCGCGGCCGGGAGCGTGACGGGCTTGCCGGCCTCGGCGGGCGGCTTGGCCGCTTGGGCCGGAGGCTTCGCGGCCTCGACCGGGGGCTTCGCCGCCTCGGCCGGGGGCTTCACCACGGCCGGGGGCTTGGCCACCATGGCCGGGGGCTTGGCCACCATGGCCGGGGGCTTGGCGGCCTCGGCGGGCGGCTTGGCCACCTCGGCCGGGGGCTTCACCGCTTCGACCGGGGGCTTCACCGCCTCGGCGGGCGGCTTGGCGGCCTCGGCCGGGGGCTTCGCGGCCTCGGCCGGAGGCTTCGCAGCCTCGGCGGGCGGCTTGGCGGCCTCGGCCGGGGGCTTCACTGCCTCAGCAGGAGGCTTGGCCACGTCCGCCGGAGGGTTCGGCTCCGCTGCCGCGGGCCGCTTCGGCAGGAGCACCGGGGTCGCCGGGAGGGCGGCCGGAGGCTTGGCGGCGGACTCGGGTGCGGTGGGCGCGGCCGGGGCGGCCGGGGCAGCCGCCGCGAACGTCTTCTTCATGCCCGCGAGCGCCGCGTCGATCTTCTGCTTGTGCGCGGCCAGGGTCGCCTCCGGGAGCTTCCCGTCCGGCGACTTCAGGACCTCCCCGAGGAAGTTGGTGACGGGCGTGATCAGGCTGCCTGCGGAGCCCAGGGACTCCACCTGCGCGGTCAGCGCCTCGGCACCGGGGAGGGACTTCTTCGCCACGGGCGCCGACGGCCCGGCGAGGGCGTTGGCCGCCCCGGCCAGACCGGGGGACGCGGTCAGCAGCGTCACGCAGAGGGCGGCGGGGAGGGTGTAGCGGGTGATGCGGTACAAGATCGCTCTCCTGTTCAGAGGCAGAGTGGTGACATGGGACGTGGGACACGGGACATGTCGTGGGGCACGGGACTTGCCCCTGTCCACTCACGGCCACTCCGTCACATCCGGCAACCGGAGGCCGGTGCGCACACCCCGGAGAAACGCCCCGAAACCGCCGCATCCAGCGCTGTGATCTGCACGGATCGCTTCACTCTCCAGGCGTGCTGCACTCTCGTGATGACATCACCCTGAGTGACCGCCACGGGTGTCGGGACCTCCACCCCGGCCTGCCCCCCTTGGTCAGGCCGGAGTGGAGGAGTGCTCTGCCTGCCGCTCGGCGGTCCTCGGGCCGGCAGCATGGCCGGCATGGCCGCTCGTGCCGCCCCGGCGGCCCCGCCGGCCGGGCGCCAGCCCGTACACGGCCAGGCCGATGGCCAGCACGAACACCGCGCAGGCCGCCTCGAAGGCGAACGCGTACCCGCCCGTCGCGGCCGCCGGGTCCCCGGCGGCCAGCAGGGAGGCCGTCCGGGCGTCGGCGGCCGAGGTGATCAGGGCGAGGCTGATGGTCGGCCCGGCCAGGATGGCCGTGTTGACCACCGCCCCGGCCAGGGCGGACTGCTCCTCCGGGACCCCGCTGACGGCACCCGGCACCGCGGCCGACATCAGCGTGCCGATACCGGCCGACAGGATGACCAGGCCCGCCAGCACGCACGGCGTCGAGCCCGTACGCAGCCCCACGCCGCCGATCAGGAAGAGGCCGGCGGCGATGACCGCCAGGCCCCCGACCGCCACCGCGCGGATGCCGTGGCGGGCGACGATCCGGCCCGCGACGAAGCCGACTCCGAGCAGCATCGCGCTGTACGGGATGAAGGCCAGCGCGTTCTGCAGCGCCGAATAGCCGCGTACCTGCTGGAAGTAGAGGGCCAGCAGGAAGGCGGTGCTCGCGCCGATCGCCGGGCCGAGCAGCGCGCAGACCAGGGCGGTGGCGCGGTAGCGCGAGGCGAGGAAGCCGGGCGGCAGCAGGGGGGCCCGTACGCGCCGCTGGGCCGAGACGAACACGGCGAGCAGGACCGCGCCGAGCGCGAGCGGGGCGAGGACCTGCGCCGCGGCCCAGCCGTGCGGGCCGACCATCACGAAGCCGTAGCCGAGGGTGGAGAGCGCGAGGGTGCCGAGCACCGCGCCGAGGAGATCCACGGGGACCCGTACGGGCGCGGGCCCGGCCGGCAGCGACCGGGGGGTGAGGGCCAGCACGGCCAGGGCCGCGGCGGCGAGCAGTCCGAAGCTCCACCGCCAGGTCAGCCAGGCGACGAGCGCCCCGCTGAGCACGATGCCCACGGCGGCACCGAGGCTGGCCAGCAGACCCCAGCGGGCCAGGGCGGCGGCCCTGGCCTTGCCCTCGGGGAAGACGGCCCGGAGCAGGGCCATGGCCGCGGGGGCGGCGAAAGCGGCCCCGCAGCCCTGGAGGAAGCGGGCGGCGAGGACGGTGTGGGAGGTGGGGGCCAGCGCCGCGGCGAGCGAGGCGGCGGCGAACAGGGCCGTTCCCCGGGTGAACAGCCGGCGCTGCCCGATCCGGTCGGTGAGCCGCCCGCCGAGCAGCAGCAGCCCGCTGAACGCCAGGCCGTACGCGGCGCTGTCGAGGATGAGGTCGATCCGGCTCAGGCCGAGTTCCCGCTGCATGGCCGGACCGGCGGCGAACGTCACCGACACCGAGGCGTTGAGCATGAGCTGCACGGCGCCGAGGATCGCGAACCGCGCCCAGGTGTTCCGCGGGGCGGCCAGGGCCTGGGCCCGGGCCTCTGGGGAATCGTCCATGCCGCGAGTCTGGCAGCCGCCGTCAGCGGCGGAAGGCGCCGGCGGGCCAGTCCGTCAGGTCACGGACTCCGTCGGCTCCGTCGGCTCCTTCGGCTGCTCCGACTGCTCCGACTGCTCCGGCTCCTTCGGCTGCTCCGACTGCTTCGACTGCTCCGGCAGCAACACCACGCGGCTGCCGTGCAGTTCACCGTCCTCGATGCGCCGGTGCGTACGGGCCGCCTCCGACAGGGGGACCCGCTCGACGGAGCGCGCGCGCAGCTTGCCGTTGGCCAGCAGGCGGTTGATCGACCCGGCGGCCTCGGCGAGTTCGGCCGCGGTGGCGTGCGAGATCACGAAGCCGACGAGGGAGCCGTCCTTCATGTAGAGCGGACCGGCCGGCAGGACGGGCCGGGAGCGGGCGCCGGCGAGGAGCACGATCCGCCCGCGGGGGGCGAGGAGCTCGACGGCGGCGGCCAGGTCGTTCGTGCCCGAGGTGTCGATGTGGACGTCGATGCCCTGCGGGCTGACCTCGCGGACACGGGCGATCAGTTCGGGGTCCTGGTAGTCGAGGACGGCTTCGGCGCCGAGCGCGCGGCAGTGCTCGGCGTCGCGCGCGGCGGCGGTGGCGACGACCCGGGCGCCGGCTTCGACGGCCATGACGATCAGGGCGCTGCCCACGTTCCCGGCGGCGCCGGCGACGAGCACGGTCTCGCCGGGGCGGACCCGGCCGTGGGTGAACAGGGCGAGGTACGCGGTGCCGGCCGGGTGCACGACCGCGACGGCCTCGGCGGCGTCCACGGCGGCGGGCAGCCGGTACAGGCGGTCGACCGGGACCACGGCCCGTTCGGCGGCGGCGCCCTGGCGGCCGCCGTGGCCGAGGCTGTTGCACCAGACGCGGTCCCCGGGGGCGAAGCCGGCCGCACCGGCGCCGGCGCGGACGACGGTGCCCACCAGGTCGCGGCCGATCACGAACGGGAACTCGACGGGGGTGCGGAAGATCCCGGACCGCACGAAGGTGTCCACCGGGTTGACGGACACCGCCTCGACCTCGACCAGGACATCCGTCGGGCCGGGGTCCGGAGGGGCGATCTCGCCGTAGCGGATGTTCTCGGCGGGGCCCAGTTCCTCGATGAAAGCTGCACGCATGAGGCGATCCTCGCAAGGGCTCCCGGGGTTCGCGCACCGCGCCGGGAAGGCTTCGTCAACTCCCCGGGCGGGATCCGGGAAAGGCCGAAGGGCCGCTACGGGGGTGTAAGCGGCCCTTCGGAGAGGGGGGATCGAGCAGGAGCTGGCGGCTCCGGCCGGTGGGGCGGGTCAGCCGACGGGTCAGCCGGCGGATCAGCCCGGGGACAGCCGACGGATCAGAGCTTGGCGTCGGCGTTGGCGCGGGTCTCGCGGATCTTCGTACCGAGGGCGGAGAGCAGCCCCTGCAGGATCTCGATGGCGGTCTCGTCGGTCAGGTTGCCGGCCTCGTCGAAGCGCTCCTGGGCGCGGAAGATCATGAGCTCGGGCTTGCCGACGACCTTGGAGTCCGTCCACAGGAACATCTGACGCAGCGCGAGCTGGGCGCGCACGGTGCCGAAGTTGGTCTGCGCGGCGCCGGCGATCGCGACCGGCTTGCCGGTCAGCGAGGAGTCGAGGGCCGGGCGGCTCGCCCAGTCGAGGGCGTTCTTCAGGACACCGGGGATCCCGTAGTTGTACTCGGGGGTGGCGATGAAGATGCCGTCCGCCTCGGCGATGCGGCGACGCAGGTCGGCCACCGCGACCGGCGCCGGCTCGACGTCGTGGTCGGTGTCGTAGGGCGGGATGTCGCGCAGGCCCTCGTAGATCTCGATGGCCAGGTCACCGGGGGCGAACTTCTGGGCGGCGCGCACGAGGGCGCTGTTGTACGAGGCGCCGCGCAGGCTGCCGGAGATGGCCAGGATCTTGAGCTCGGGCATGAACTGTCCTTCCGCAAAGGTGACATGCGCAGCGAATGCCGTATCCGGCACGCCCCTGCGAGGTGAGCGTCGGTGAATGAGCAGGAGTCTGTCCGCGCACGTGATGCACCGACAACGGCGGTCGGCGGTATCTGTCATCTATCCGCGGGCGGGTTGGTGCGCAGGACTTGATCCAGGACGGCCCCTCCCGGTATAACTGACATCGAACTGAACTGAACTGTATGGTTCATTCGACCGGAGAGCGACGACCGCCGACGACGAGAGAAGGCATCATGACCACGCAGGGTTCCGTCACCGAGACCGCCACCGCCATCGCCACCGCCACCGCGATCCGTTCGGTGATCGACGTACTCCAGCCGGTACACACCCTGGAGGGCGAGGGCTTCCCGGTCCGCCGCCCCTTCCCCACGCCGCGGATCCCACAGCTGGACCCGTTCCTGATGGTCGACCAGGTCGGCCCGGTGGACCTCGGCCCGGGCGAGCCCAAGGGTGCCCCCGACCACCCGCACCGCGGCTTCGAGACCATCGCGTACGTACTGGAGGGCGACATCGAGTACGCGGACTCCACCGGCAACCGCGGGGTCGTACCGCCCGGGGCCGTGCAGTGGCTGACGGCGGGCGCGGGCGTGGTGCACTCGGCCCAGCCGACCGACGCCTTCCGCGCGGCCGGGGGCCTCCAGCACAACCTGCAGATCTGGGTGAACCTGCCGGCCGCCCTCAAGGGACTGCGCCCGCGCACCCAGAACCACGGCGCGGCGCAGATCCCGGTGGTCCGGAACCTGGACGGCTCCTGGTTCAAGGTCATCGCGGGCTCGGCGCTCGGCGTGACCGGCCCCTTCGACACCCAGGTCCCGGTGACGGTCGTCCACGCCTCCCTCGCCCCGGGCGCGAGCGCGCAGCTCCCGGCGCCGACGGGCCGCAACGCGGCGGTCTACGCGCTGTCCGGCAGCGGCAAGGTCGCCTCGAGCGAGCTGGCCAACGGCGAACTGGCGGTCCTCGGAGACGACGGCGACACGGTCCTGGTCGAGGGCGGCCCGGTCGGCGCCGACCTCCTCTTCCTGACGGGCGAGCCGATCGGCGAACCGGTCTTCCGCAGCGGCCCGTTCGTGATGAACACCCCCGAGGAGATCGACCAGGCCTTCGACGACTACGCGGCGGACCGCCTGGGCCGCTACGAGAACTGATCCCTGCACAGCAGACACAACGGGGGGCACACCGCCGCACACCGGCGGGTGCCCCCGTTGTCTTCCCGCCCGGCCTGGCCGGATCGCGCCGGTGGCCCCGCCGGCCCGGGATACGCTCATCAAGATCACGAGGGGGAGGCGCCATGCGGTTTGTCTGGGGTGTGTGGCTCATCCGCCACTTCGAGGAATTCGCCTACAGCCAGGGGTTGTTGCGCAGCGTGATCGGCACGCTGGCCGTCCTCCTCACCGCCGTGCTCCTGGCGTACACCCTGCGCCACTCCAAGCCTTTCGCCCTGGCCGCCGGCGCCGCGGCCTGCGCCGGCGGGATCACCTGGCTGGCCGTGCACTGAGTCCGGCCCGCCACGGGCCCGGCCCTTCGGCGACTGCGCGGCGGACCGCCGGTGAAGCTCCCGGCGCCGGCCGTACGGGGATCGGTACGCCCACTGTCCGAGTCGAAGGAATGACACTCCGGCTACCGCAGTTGGGTCCCGTACGAAGACCAAGCCATCGCCGCGGTCGCCCACTCCGGCGTGGTGAACTCGCCCGGGGTCCAGGTCTCCGGGGGCAATCACCTACAGCTCTACGTCTGCCCGGAGTCCCCGGATCATCCGCACACGGACCTGGTCCAGTGAGCCATTGCCGAAGTCTTCCGCGCCAGCGCGCACACCACGGCAGCGGCGGGTGAGATTGCCCCGGCGCAGCATCGCGAAGCCTTGAGAGGGTGTTTTGTCACGTTTTTAGTCGGCCTGCTTCAGGCGGCCCCGCGCCGCCTTGCGGCGAGGTGGATCTCCTGTACGGCACCGGGCTGCTCCAGCAGCATCGCGCCGACCTCCTGACCCTGGTGGTGGATGCGCAGCCGCGGGCCGTCGGCGATCACGCGGAGTTCCGGCCACGGGTGCCGCCACAGCAGGACGGAGCGCTCCCACATCTGGATGCCGCGGGTGGTCAAGCGGAGTTGGTATTGAGGCCCCTCATGCGCTGCGGGGGGTGTGTGGTCGGTGTACGGGGGGCGGACGGCGTAGGTGCCGACCACCGTCTCCCCGGGCTCCAAGGCCTGGTCCTGGATGCTTTCCCGCCGGCCGATCCGGGCCCCGGTCCAGAAGGCGAACCCCGCTGTCAGCAAGGCCGCGGCCGTCACCGCCCACCAAGGCAGGTCGGCCATCAGCCCCAAGGGGACGACCGCCGCCACCGCGACGAGCGCCGTCACCGAACCGCTGGCCAGCCCCGCACGCCGGAGGCGGCCGTCCCGGCCGCTTTCGCCCCCGTCCTGTGCCTCGTTCACGTCCCGGACCGCCCTCCATGTGCCGCTGGTATGCCGCAACGGTACGTGCGTGCCGGTTGCGCACCCCGCCCGGGGCTCACGCAACTCGCCCTATTCCCATTGGGATTGACGGCTTAGAGGCATTTTGCGACGCTTTGAAGACGTCCGCCAACGCCCACCAGCACACCGCGCGTCGGCCACCTCGTGAAGCCGAGCACCGGAGAAGCCGCCCTCAACCGCTACGAGAGCCGCTGAATTCTCGCGGAACACCCTCCGAGAGCCCGGGCGGGGGAATCGGTGCCGCGCCGCCTCCCCGGTCGGCGGCCCCTTCAACGACCGGATGATCCGAACGGCGGGCCCTACAGGTTCACGCCGTACTGGTGGAGGAACATGTCCACGCCGCCCTGGACGAGGCGTTCCGCCAGGTCCTCGTCCAGGGCCGTGCCGTAGGCGCCGTAGACCAGGTGCGGGGAGAGGACCAGGCCCGAGAGCTGGAGGACGGCCAGTTCCATGTCCGGGATGCGCAGGAGGCCGCGGTCGTCGAGGCGGCGCAGGGCCGTGGCCAGGGCCGCGTGCTGGCGGCCGGGGCCCTCCTCCTGCCAGGTGGCTCCGAGTTCCGGGAAGCGGTGGCGTTCGCCTGCGATCACGTTGCGCAGCGCCAGCACCTCCGGGGTGGTGAGGCCCGCGACCCAGGTGCGGCAGGCCTCCAGCAGGTCGGTGCGGACGTCGTCCGACTCGGCGAGCCTGGCCTGGATCACCGACTGGGCCACCTCCAAAGCCTCGTCGAGCGTCTGCCCGATCACGGCGTTGAACAGGTTCTCCTTGCTGCCGAAGTGGTTGTAGATGGTGACCTTCGAGACGCCGGCCTCGGCGGCGAGCTGGTCCACTCCGGCCCCGAAGCCCTCGCGGAGGAACACCGTGCGCGCCGCCTCCAGGATGGCCTCGCGCTTGCGCGCTGCGCGCGCCCCGGTGGGAACGGCCTGCCGTGCTTCGTTGGCGCTGATCCTTGCGGTCATGTCGATCCCTGTCTCCTCGAAGGTGCGGGCCCAGTCTAGGACTCAACTGAACTGTACCGTTGCGTTCAGTTGAACTGAACTGTATGGTTCATCTAGCTGAAGACGCCAAACACGGCGCCGGGCAGCGCAGTTGAAGACAGCAGACGAGACAGCAGTTGAAGACAGTTCAGGCAATAGGAGGTCAATCCATGAGCGACACCCAGACTCCCCTCTTCCGGTCGCGAGCCCAGATCCACGTCACCGCCGCGCCGGCCGAGGTCTACGCCGTCGTCAGCGACCTGGCCCGCAGCGGCGAGTGGAGCGCCGAGTGCCTCGGCGGGGAATGGGCCACCGGCGCCCCCGGCGCGGTCGGCTCGGTGTTCCGCGGCGAGAACGAGCGCAGCGAGGACGTCGTCTCCTGGGCACCGGTGGTACGCGGCAAGTGGACGACGTTCGCCGAAGTCGTCGCCGCCGAGCCCGGCCGGACCTTCCAGTGGGCCATGCACAACAGCTCCGGCGAGAAGCAGGACAGCGTCTGGGGCTTCTCCATCGAGGCGGACGGCAAGGGCAGCCTCCTCGCCCACCACTTCCGGATGGGCTCCGCCACCGAGGGGATCCGCGGCATCACCGCCGAGATGGACGAGGACCGCAAGCAGCAGTTCTTCGCCGAGTGGGGCGAGAAGGTGGCCGGCGATCTCGCCGCGACCCTTGCGCGCATCAAGGTCGTCATCGAGGCCGGCCTCGCCGGTACCGGCTCCTGAGCTTCCGGTTCGTCACTGATCGTCACCGATCGTCATTGCAACTTACGTGGGAAAGGGCTGGGCGATGATTCTGCAGCGCATCGGGAACAAGGGAATCCGGCTCGGGACGCTCTTCGAGCGGGCCGCGAGAAAGCACCCGACGAACGTCGTGATCCTCGATCACGACCTGGACATAGCCCCGGCCCTGGGGCGCCGGGCGACCGTGGCCGAGGTCGCCGACCTGATCGACGATTTCGCATCCCGGCTCTGGGCCGCGAAGGTCCGCCCCGGCCGCCGGGTCGTCGTCTACAAGTCCGACGGCTTCGACATCACCCTGCTGGCCTGCGCGGTGGCCCGCATCGGCGCCGTCCCGGTGCTGCTGTCGCCGAAACTCGACGGCGAGACCGTCGCCGAACTCGTACGCCGTACCGACCAGCCCTACCTGCTCACCGACCAGGACAAGCTGGAGACGGAGCTGCCCGCCTCGGTCTTCCAGGAGGCCGAGCAGGTCCTGCTCACCTCCGGCAGCTACCGGGAGGCCACCGAACTCGCCTCGCTCGCCGGGGTCCCCCGGGTCCCCGCCGTGACCATGCCGCCCGAGCACCCGACCCTGATCACGCACACCTCCGGCACCACCGGCACCCCCAAGCTCGCCGTCCACACCGGCGCCACCCTCCAGGCGCGCTACCGCCCGCAGGCCGCGATCACCAAGCCGCTCATACCGGGCCGCGAGACCATCGCCATGCACGTCTCCTTCGTCCACTCGCGGCTCATCACCGCCCTCGCCATCTCCCTCTTCCGCGGCTTCCCGATCGTCGTCCTCGCCGACTCCGACCCCCGGCAGGCCGCCGACCTCTTCGCCCGGCTGCGCCCCGGCATCCTCGAGGCCCACCCCAACTCCTTCATGGAGTGGGAGGAACTGGCCGACGACCCCCGCGGGCCCCTGGCGAACGTGAAGCTCTTCAGCAGCACCTTCGACGCCATCCACCCGCGCACCGTGCAGCGGCTGCTCAAGGCGACGAAGCGCAAGGCCCCGGTCTTCGGCCAGCTGTACGGGCAGAGCGAGATCGGCCCGGCCGTCGCCCGCTCCTTCTCCAAGCGCCGCGGGCTCGACGCCGACGGCCGCTGCGTGGGGATGCCCTTCCCCGGCATGACCGACGTCCGCGTCGTCAGCCGCAACGGGCTGCCGCCCTCCGAGACCAACCCGGGCTTCATCGAGGTCAAGAGCGACGGCCGGATCGTCACCTACCTCGGCGAGCAGGAACGTTACGACAAGCAGGTCAACGACGGCTGGTGGCGCATGGGCGACGTCGGCTACCGCACCAAGTGGGGCTGCGTGCACCTGCTCGACCGCGAGGTCGACCTGATCGAGGGCTTCGGCTCCACCCTCGCCGCCGAGGACACCCTCTTCACCCGGCTGGACGAGCTCGCCGAGGTCATCATCATCCCCGACGAGAGCGGCCGCGCCGTCCCCGTCGTCTGCACCAAGGACGACAGGCCCCTCGACCCCGAGGCCTGGAAGACCGCCGTCGCCGGACTGCCGCCGATGGCCGAGCCCGTCCAGTGGCGCCAGTCCGAACTGCCGCAGACCGCCACCACCAAGATCAAGCGGCTGGAGCTCGCCCGGCTGCTCACCGCCGGCGCCACCGCAACCGCCACCGCCGGCGCCACCGCTACCGCCGACCGCATCGAGGAGAACGTCTGATGTCGAAGCTGATCATCGTCGGCGGCGGGATCGGCGGGCTGGCCACCGCCCTCGCCACCGCCCGCCGGGGACACCGGGTCCTCGTCCTGGAACGCGCCCCCGAATTCGCCGAGATCGGCGCCGGCATCCAGCTCGCGCCCAACGGCCTGCACGCCCTCGACCGCCTCGGCCTCGGAGACGCCGTCCGCGCCACCGCCGTACAGATGGACGAGCTCCGGTTCATGGACGGGGTCACCGGCCGGCACGTGGTCAGCATGGACCTGACCGAGCGCTACCGCGAGCGGTTCGGCAACCCGTACGCCGTCGTCCACCGCGCCGAGCTGCACACCAAGCTGCTCGAAGCCTGCCAGGCCAGCGACTCCATCGAACTGCGCAGCGCCGCCACCGCCGTCGGGTACGAGCAGGACGCGACCGGCGCCTCGGTCCTCCTGGAGGACGGCAAGCGGATCACCGGCGACGCCCTGATCGGCGCCGACGGCATCCACTCCGCGATCCGCGCCCAGCTCGTCGGCGACGGCGCACCCCGCAACTCCGGGATCACCGTCTACCGCGCCGTCATCCCGATGGAGCAGGTCCCCGAGGAGCTGCGCCACCTCACCTCGGTGACCTGGTGGACCGGGCCCCACTGCCACTTCGTGCACTACCCGATCGCCGGCGGCAAGTACCTCAACCTCGCGGCCAGCAGCGACAACAAGGCGGCCGAGACGCTCGCCGGGGTCCCCGCCTCCCCGGGCGACATCCGCCGCGAGTTCGCCTCCCTCGGTGAGGACGCGCAGCGCCTGCTCGCCCTCGGCGAGGGCTGGAAGTCCTGGGTCCTGGTCGACCGGGACCCGGTCGACACCTGGACCGACGGCCGGGTCGCCCTGCTCGGCGACGCCGCCCACCCGATGCTCCACTACGTGGCGCAGGGCGCCTGCCAGGGCCTCGAGGACGCCGTGATCCTGGGCGACCTGCTCGACTGCGGCGCCGGTGAACTCCCTGAGCGCTTCGTGAAGTTCAACGCCGAGCGGCGCGAGCGCACCGCCCGGATCCAGCTCCTCGCCCGGGAGAGCATCAAGCTCTGGCACACCTCCGGAGCCGCCGCCTCGGCCCGCAACGACCAGCTGTCCTCGTACTCCCCCGACCAGCTCCACGACTACGTGGCCTGGATGCACGGCGCCCGCACCCTCGACGAGAACACCGCCCCGAACGGAGAGCAGCGATGAACCAGAACCAGGGACAGCACCAGGTGGCCATCATCGGAGCCGGCCCGCGCGGCCTCTCCGTCCTGGAGCGCCTGTGCGCCAACGAGCGCGGGAACCCCTCGCACTCCGCGGTCACCGTCCACATGGTCGACCCGTCGGCGCCGGGCGCCGGCCAGGTCTGGCGGTCCGACCAGTCCCAGCACCTGCTGATGAACACGGTCGCCTCCCAGATCACCATCTACACCGACGACAGCGTCCGCACCGAGGGCCCGATCGAGCCGGGCCCGAGCCTGTACGAGTGGGCCAAGGGCGTCGCCGAGTCCGGCGCCGCGGACGGGGCGACCGTCGCCGAGGCCCGCCGCTTGGGCCCGAACACGTACCCCAGCCGCGCCTTCTACGGCAGCTACCTGCGCGCCACCTTCGAGCGGGTCGTGCGCGGCGCCCCCGCCCACGTCACCGTCGAGGTGCACCGCTCCCGGGCCGTGGCCATGGCCGACACGCACGGCACCACCGGCGGGCAGCAGGGCGTCCGCCTCGAGAACGGCACCCGGCTCAACGCGCTCGACGCGATCGTGATGGCGCAGGGCCACGTACCGGCCCGGCTGACCCCCCGCGAGGCGAAGACGGCGAGCCTCGCCCGGATCCACCACCTCACGTACGTCACGCCCGCCAACCCGGCGGACCTGAACCTGAACGTCGTGAAGCCCGGCGAGAACGTCCTGCTGCGCGGGCTCGGCCTGAACTTCTTCGACCACATGGCGCTCTTCACCGCCGGCCGCGGCGGCACCTTCGTCCGCGCCGAGGACGGCCGCCTCGTCTACCGGCCCTCCGGCAACGAGCCCACGCTGTACGCCAGTTCGCGGCGCGGGATCCCCTACCACGCCCGCGGCGAGAACGAGAAGGGCGCGTACGGCCGCTACCTGCCCCGCCTGCTCACCCCGCAGCGGATCGCCGAGATGCGCCGCCGCTCCGAGGACGGCGAGCGCATCAGCTTCTCCGCGGACCTGTGGCCGCTCATCTCCCGCGAGACGGAGAGCGTGTACTACGGCACCCTCCTGGAGGCCCGCGGCCGCGGCGCCGAGCGCGAGGGATTCACCAAGCGGTACCTGTCGCTGGACTCGGCGCAGGACCGGGGCTCGCTGCTGGACGTCTACGGCATCGAGGACGAGCAGCGCTGGGACTGGGAGAAGCTCTCCCGCCCGTACGGCGACCGCGAGTTCACCAGCCGCGAGGAGTTCCGGGACTGGCTGGTCGCGTACCTGGCCAAGGACGTCGCGGAGGCCAGGGCCGGCAACCTCAGCGGCCCGCTCAAGGCGGCCCTGGACGTGATGCGCGACCTGCGCAACGAGATCCGCCTCGCCGTCGACCACGGCGGACTGGACGGCGATTCGCACCGCGACGACCTGGAAGGCTGGTACACGCCGCTCAACGCCTTCCTCTCCATCGGCCCGCCGGCCTCCCGCATCGAGGAGATGATCGCGCTCATCGACGCCGGGGTGCTCGTCCTGACCGGTCCGGGGACCGAGATCCGCGTCGACACCGCCGCCGGCGACGACGCGACCTTCGTCGCCCAGTCCCGCACCGTCCCCGGCCCCGCGGTCCGCGCCACCGTCCTGATCGAGGCCCGGCTGCCCGAGCCCGACCTGCGGCGCACCGACGACCCGCTGCTGCGCCACCTGCTCGACACCGAGCAGTGCACCACGTACCGGATCGCCGGCTCCGACGGCACCAGCTACGAGTCGGGCGGCCTCGCCGTCACCGAGCGCCCGTACCGGCTGCTCGACGCCCGCGGCCGGGCCCACCCGCGCCGGTTCGCGTACGGGGTGCCCACCGAGTCCGTGCACTGGGTCACCGCGGCCGGCATCCGCCCGGGCGTCGACTCGGTCACCCTCGGCGACTCCGATGCCATCGCCCGCTCGGTGCTGGCCCTCCCGGCGGCGAGCGTGGTCCCGAGCGGTGTCGCGCCGCTGCCGACCGAGACCGACCTCACCGGGGTCCTGGTATGAGCACCGCCGGTACGAACACGGCCGGTACGAACACGGCCGGTACGAGCACCGCCGGTACGAGCACGGCCGGTACGGGCCGGGCGCCGCAGGACACGCTCACCGACGCGGGGCTGCTGTCGCCGGTACGGGCCGGCACCCCCGCCGAGGAGGCCGTCTGCGACCTGGCCTGGCTCCAGGCCATGCTCGACGCCGAGGCCGCTCTCGCCCGGGCCCAGGCCGGACTCGGCACCCTCCCCGAGGCCGCCGCGGAGGCCATCACCCGGGCGGCCCGCGCCGAGCACCTCGATCTGCGGGCCCTGGCCCTGGCCGCCCGGGAGACCGCGAACCCGGTGGTCGGCCTGGTGCAGGCGCTGACCCGGGTGGTCTCGGAGCAGGACGCGCAGGGCACCGGAGCCGCCGAGTACGTGCACCGCGGCTCCACCAGCCAGGACATCTTCGACACCGGCGCCATGCTGGTGGCCGACCGGACCCTGAAGCTGATCCGGGCCGATCTGGCCCGCACCGCCGAGGCCCTGGCCCGGCTGGCCGGCGCGCACCGGGACACGGCGATGGCGGGCCGCACGCTGGCCCTCCAGGCCGTACCCACCACCTTCGGGCTGAAGGCGGCCGGCTGGCGCCGGCTGGTCCTGGACGCCGACCGGCGCCTGGCCCAGGTGCAGGACGGCGGGCTGCCGGTGTCGCTCGGCGGCGCGGCCGGAACGCTGGCCGGCTACCTCGAATACGCCCGGATCGACGGCGCGGACCGCCCGCTCGACCCCGGCGCGTACCTGGACGACCTGGTCGGGGCCTTCGCCGCCGAGACCGGACTCGCCCGCCCCGCACTGCCCTGGCACGTCCTGCGCACGCCGATCGCCGATCTCGCCGCCGCGCTCGCCTTCACCGCCGGCGCCCTCGGGAAGATCGCGGTCGACGTGCAGAACCTGGCCCGGACGGAGGTCGCCGAGGTCGCCGAGCCCGCCGTGGCCGGCCGCGGCAGCTCCTCGGCCATGCCCCACAAGCGCAATCCGGTCCTGAGCACGCTGCTGCGCAGCGCCGCCCTCCAGGTCCCGGTCCTCGCCACCGGGCTCGTGCAGTGCCTGATCTCGGAGGACGAGCGCTCGGCCGGGGCCTGGCACGCCGAATGGCAGCTGCTGCGCGAGTCCCTGCGGCTGGTCGGCGGCGCCGCCCACACCGCGGTCGAGCTCGCCGAAGGCCTGACCGCCCGGCCGGAACGGATGCGGGCCAACCTGCTGCTGACCGGCAGCCAGGTGGTCTCCGAGCGGATCGCGGCCGTGCTCGCACCGGAGTTGGGCAAGGCGGCGGCGAAGCAGCTGCTGACCCGGGTCTCGGCCGCGGCCGAGGAGAGCGGGCGGCCCCTGTACGAACTGCTCGCCGAGGAGCCCGCGTTCAAGGGGCGCCGGAGCACGGACGAGCTGGCGCGGCTGTGCGATCCCGGTACGTACACCGGGGGCGCGGGGGTGCTGGTGGACCGGGCGCTGACGTGGCCGAACTGACCATTGAGGTCAACTGAACTGAACTGTATAGTTCATAGGGTCAGTCGCCGAACAGAAAGCCGAGGAGCCATGACGCCGCCCGCACGGCCCGCCACCCGACGCTGGATCGAGGACTGGGACCCCGAGAACGAGGAGTTCTGGCAGCGCTCCGGCAAGCAGACCGCCCGCCGCAACCTGATCCTCTCCGTCCTCTCCGAGCACATCGGCTTCTCGGTGTGGAGCATGTGGTCGGTCCTGGTGCTCTTCATGTCACCCGCGATCGGCCTGGGCTTCACCCCCTCCCAGAAGTTCCTGCTCGTCGTCGTCCCCACCCTGGTCGGCGCCGCCCTCCGGCTCCCCTACAGCTACGCCGTGACCCGCTTCGGCGGCCGCAACTGGACCGCGTTCGCCTCGGCCGTCCTGCTCGTCCCCACCCTCGCCGCCCTGTACTTCGTGCAGCGCCCCGGGACCCCGCTGTGGGTGTTCCTGCTGATCGGCGCCGCCGGCGGAGTCGGCGGCGGCAACTTCGCCTCCTCGATGACCAACATCACCGCCCTCTTCCCGCAACGCCTCCAGGGCTGGGCCCTCGGCATCAACGCGGGCGGCGGGAACCTCGGGGTCGCCGCGATCCAGCTGATCGGCCTGCTCGTCATCGCCACCGCGGGCAGCACCCACCCCGCGTACGTCATCGCCGTCTACCTCCCCCTCATCGTGGCGGCCTCGCTGCTCGCCGCGCTGAAGATGGACAACTTCGCGGCCGTACGCAGCGCCCCCGGCGCCCAGCGCGAGGCCGCCCGCAACCCGCACACCTGGTGGATCTCGCTCCTCTACGTCGGCACCTTCGGCTCGTTCATCGGCTACGGCTTCGCCTTCGGGCTGGTGCTGCAGAGCCAGTTCGGCGCCACCCCGCTCGAGTCCGCCTCGTACACCTTCCTCGGGCCGCTGCTCGGCTCGCTGTTCCGGCCGGTGGGCGGTCTGCTGTCCGACCGGTGGGGCGGGGCCCGGGTCACGCTGCTGACGTTCTGCGCGATGGCGGCGGGCACCGCAGTGCTGCTGCTCGCCTCGGCGCAGGGCTCGTACGGGCTCTTCGTCGCCGGGTTCACCGCCCTGTTCGTGCTGACCGGCATCGGCAACGGCTCGACGTACAAGATGATCCCGGCCGTCTTCGCCCGCCAGGCGGAGGAGGCGGTCACCTCCGGCCACGACGCGAGGGCCGCCTTCGCCCGGGCCCGCAGGCTGTCGGGCGCGGTCATCGGCATCGCGGGCGCGGTGGGCGCCCTCGGCGGGGTCGGGGTCAACCTGGTCTTCCGCAGCGCGTACAGCGGCGCCTCCGCATCCGGCGAGCCCGCCTTCGTCGCCTTCCTCGGCTTCTACCTGGTGTGCGTACTGGTCACCTGGGCGGTCTACCTGCGCAGGCGGCCGGCCGCCGAGAGCGCGCCGGAGCGCGTGCGGACCGGGGCCTCCCGTGTCTGAGACCACCGCATCCGGGGTCGTCACCCACTGCCCGTACTGCGCGCTGCAGTGCGGTACGCGGCTCACGCACGACGCGGGCCGTACGGCCGTCGAGCCGACCCCGTTCCCGGTGAACCAGGGCGGGTTGTGCCAGAAGGGCTGGACGGCGCCCGCGCTGCTGGACACCCCGGGGCGGCTCACCCGGCCCCTGGTGCGCGGCGCGGACGGCCGGCTCGCCCCCGCCACCTGGGAGGAGGCGCTCGACACGATCGCCGCCCGGCTGCGGGAGATCCGCGCCGCGCACGGACCCGACGCGGTGGGCGTGTTCGGCGGGGGCGGGCTCACCAACGAAAAGGCCTACCAGCTCGGCAAGTTCGCCCGCGTCGCACTGGGCACCAGCCAGATCGACTACAACGGCCGGTTCTGCATGTCCTCGGCGGCGGCCGCCGGCTCGGCGGCCTTCGGGCTCGACCGGGGCCTGCCGTTCCCCGTCACCGACCTCGGCGACGCGGACGTGATCCTGCTCGCCGGGGCCAACCCGGCCGAGACCATGCCGCCGCTGATGCGCCACCTCGACCGGGCGCGCCTGATCGTCATCGACCCGCGGCGCACCCCCACCGCCGAGGGCGCCGCCCTGCACCTCCAGCCGACGCCCGGCACCGACCTCGCCCTCGCCCTCGGCCTGTTCCACCTCGCCGTCGTCGAGGGCCGCGCGGACCGGGGCTACCTGAACAAGCGCACCACCGGCTTCGACGCCGCCTGGGCGCGGGCCGCCGCCTGGTGGCCCGAGCGGGTGGAGCGGGTCACCGGCGTCCCGGTCGCCGACATGCGCGAGGCGGTCCGGCTGCTGGCCGGCGCGGAGCGGGCGTACGTACTGACCGGGCGCGGCGCCGAGCAGCACAGCAAGGGCACCGACACGGTCGCCGCGTTCATCAACCTCGCCCTCATCCTCGGCCTGCCCGGCCGCGAGGGCAGCGGCTACGGCTGCCTGACCGGCCAGGGCAACGGCCAGGGCGGGCGCGAGCACGGCCAGAAGGCCGACCAGCTGCCCGGCTACCGGATGCTGACCGACCCCGCCGCGCGCGCCCACGTCGCCGCGGTGTGGGGGGTGGAGCCCGACGCGCTGCCGGGCCCGGGCCGCAGCGCGTACGAACTCCTCGACGCGCTCGGCACGGCCGGCGGGCCGCGCGCCCTGCTCGTCTTCGGCTCGAACCCGGTGGTCTCGGCGCCGCACGCGGCCCGGATCGGGGAGCGGCTGAAGTCCCTGGACCTGCTGGTGGTGGCCGACTTCGTACCCTCCGAGACCGCGCAGCTGGCGGACGTCGTCCTCCCCGTGACCCAGTGGGCCGAGGAGGAGGGCACGATGACCAACCTCGAGGGCCGGGTGCTGCGCCGCCGGCGGCTGCTGTCCCCGCCCGGCGAGGCACGCAGCGACCTGGAGGTGCTGCACGGCCTCGCGGTCCGGCTCGGCCAGCCCGCAGGCCGCTTCGCGACCGCGCCGCGCGAGGTCTTCGAGGAGCTGCGGCGGGCCTCGCGCGGCGGGCGCGCCGACTACTCCGGGATCAGCTACGAGCGGCTCGACGCGGGCGAGGCGCTGTACTGGCCGTGCCCCCAGCCCCTCGAGAACCAGTCCGCCGACGGCGCGGCGGCGCACCCCGGCACCCCGCGGCTGTTCCTCGACGCCTTCGCCCACCCGGACGGGCTGGCCCGGTTCGCCGAGGTCGAGCACCGCGACGGCGCCGAGACGCCCGATGCCGCGTTCCCGCTGTACGCCACGACCGGGCGGGTGCTCGCCCAGTACCAGTCGGGTGCGCAGACCCGCCGGGTCCCGGAGCTGGCCGCGGCCGCGCCGGAGGCCTTCGTGGAGGTGCACCCCGACACGGCCGGGCGGTACGGGCTGGTCGACGGCGGGGCGGCCCGGGTCAGTTCGGCCCGCGGCAGCACCCTCGCCCGGGTCCGGCTGGTCCCCTCGCTGCGGACGGACACGGTGTTCCTGCCGTTCCACTTCGCCGGGGCGGGCCGGGCCAACCTGATCACGAGCGCGGCGCTCGACCCGCGCAGCAAGATGCCCGAGTTCAAGGTGTGCGCGGTGCGGATCGAGCCCGTGACCGAGCCCGCGGCGGAGGTGGGGCCGTGAGCGCGGGCGAGGTGCTGGTGGTCGGCGGCGGCCCCGCCGCGCAGCGGTTCGCGGAGCGGCTGCACCACCACGGACACCGGAGCGGCGTGAGCGTGCTCGGCGCCGAGCCGCAGGCCCCGTACCACCGGGCGCTGCTGGGCTCCGTCCTGGACGGGACGCTGCCGGCCACCGCCCTCGCCCTGCCCGCGCTGCCCGCGGGCACCCGCCTGCACACCGGGGTCACCGTGACCCGGATCGACCGCGCGCGGCGCCTTGCGTACGGGGACGACGGCTTCGTGCACCGCTACGACACGCTGGTCCTGGCCACCGGGTCCCGCGCGGCCGTCCCCCGCATCCCGGGCCTGCCGGCCGGTGGTGCAACGGCGCTGCGGACCCTCGCCGATGCCGAGCGGTGCGCCGCCGAACCCCGGGGGGCCGCCGTCGTCGTCGGCGGCGGGCCCCTCGCGGTCGAGGCGGCCGCCGCGCTGCGCCGGGCGGGGCACGAGGTGGCCCTCGTCCACCGCGGCCCGCACCTCCTGGACCGGCACCTGGACGCCGCCGCGGGCGCGCTGCTCGCCCGGAGCCTGGAAGGCCTCGGGATCGAGGTCCACACCGGCCGCACGGCCGCCGCGTACTGCGCCGGCAAGCTCACCCTCGACGACGGCCGGGTCCTCGCCGCCGACACCCTGCTGCTGTGCACCGGCGCCGTCCCCGAGACCGGGCTCGCCCGCCGGGCCGGTCTCACCGTCCGCACCGGTGTGGTCGTCGACGGGCTGCTGCGCACCGACGACCCGCACATCCACGCCATCGGCGACTGCGCCGAGCACCCGGGGGACGCCGCCGGGCACCTCGAACCCGCCTGGGCGCAGGCGGAGTCGCTGGCCCGGCAGCTCACGGGCGCCCCGGTACGCCACCTCGGCACCCGGCAGATCACCCGGCTGCGGGTGCCCGGCATCGACCTCGTCCGCCTGGGCCGGGGCGGGCCGGCCCCCGAGGGCGCGGAGGTGGTCGCGTTCGCCGATCCGGCACGCGGCCGGTACGCCCGGCTCACCCTGCACGGGCAGCGGATCACCGAGGCGGTGCTGCTGGGGCTGCCGCGGGCCATCGCCGCCGTGAGCCGGCTCTACCAGCTCGACCTGCCGGTGCCGACGGGGCGGCTGGAGCTCCTGCTCGGCATCGCACCGGCCGCGCCGGGGGCCGACGAGCTCCCCGACGACGCGGTGGTCTGCCGCTGCAACAACGTCACCAAGCACACCGTCACCGAGGCCTGCCGGGCCGGCGCCGCCGACGTGGCGCAGGTCGCCGCGGCGACCCGGGCCACCACCGGCTGCGGGGGCTGCACGGACGTCGTCCGCGCGCTGTGCCACCCGCGCCCGGCGGGCGCCGAGGACCGGCCCGAGGGCCCGAGCGCCCCGGCCGCGGCACTGCACGACCGGGCCGCCCCGCCCCGGGCCCCGGCCCGCACGCCCGAGGACCCGGGCAGCTTGCCCGAAGACCCGGCCCGCATCGCCGAAGACCCGGGCCGCACGGCCGAAGACCAGGGCCGCACGCCCGAAGTCCCGGCCCGCACCGCCGAAGACCCGGCCCGCACGGCCGAAGACCAGGGCGGCACGCCCGGAAGGAGTGGGGACCGATGACCCATACCGCTCGTACCCTCGTCGTCGCCGGGCACGGCATGGCCGGACACCGGCTCGTGGCCGACCTGCGGTCCCTGGACACCGCCGGGCTCTGGCGGATCGTGGTCCTCGGGGAGGAGCCGCACCCCGCGTACGACCGGGTCGCGCTCTCCTCGTACCTCGACGGCAGGAGCGCGGCGGACCTCGCCCTGGCCGGGCCCGGCCTCCTGGACGACCCGCTGCTGGAGCTGCGGCTGAGCACCGGCGTGGCCTTCGTGGACCGGGCGGCGCGCACCGTGACCACCACCGACGGCGATGTGGTCGCGTACGACGCGCTCGTCCTGGCCACCGGCTCGCGGCCGTTCGTCCCGCCCGTGCCGGGCCGCGACCTGCCCGGCTGCTTCGGCTACCGCTCGCTCGGCGACCTCGACGCGATCCGCGCCGCCGCCGTACCGGGCCGCCCCGGCGTGGTGGTCGGCGGCGGGCTGCTCGGCCTGGAGGCCGCGAACGCGCTGCGGCTGCTCGGCATGGAGCCGCACGTGGTGGAGCTCGCCCCGCGGCTGATGCCGTTGCAGGTGGACGCGGCCGGCGGCGGTGTCCTCGGGCGGCGCGTGGCGGAGCGGGGGCTGCGGATCCACTGCGGTGTGGCGACGGCGGCGCTCGAGGCGGGCCCGGACGGCAGGGTGGCCTCGGTGGTCCTGGCCGACGGCAGCGCCCTCGAGGCGGCAGTCGTGGTGTTCTCCGCGGGAGTGCGGCCGCGGGACGAACTCGCGGGACCGGCGGGCCTGGCCACGGGCGGACGCGGCGGGTTCCTGGTCGACGAGCTGTGCCGGACGCGGGACGAGCGGATCTGGGCGATCGGCGAGTGCGCGGCCGTGTCGGGGCGCTGCCACGGGCTGGCCGCACCGGGCTACCGGATGGCGGCCTCCGTCGCCCGGCAGCTGCTGGGCCTGGGCGGGGAACCGTTCGGGGAGGCGGACCTGTCCACCCGGCTCAAGCTGCTCGGCGTGGACGTGGCGAGCTTCGGCGACGCCCATGCGGGCGCCGAGGGTGCGGTGGAGCTGAGCCGGCTGGACGAGGCCGCGGGGACGTACGCGAAGCTCGTGCTGGACGCGGACTGCCGCACCCTGCTCGGCGGCATCCTCGTCGGTGACGCCGGCGCGTACGGCGAGCTGCGGCCGTACGTCGGCCGGGGCCTGCCCGCGGCGGGGCACCGGCTGCTGGCCGGCGCGGCCTGAGAGACGGAAGATGCCGCCCTTCGGGGTCCCGGGAACCCGAAGGGCGGCGCAGGGCGGGGCCGCGGCGGCGGGGGCGCCGGTGGGACGGCGCGGCCGTACGGTGGAGCGCGGTGGAGTGCGGCGGTGTGTCAGACGGTCTCGAGGGTGCGGCCCTCGGAGTCGGACGAGCCGGCGCCCGTGGCGGCGGCCTCGGCCGCCGCGGCCTTCGCGGCCTTGGCCTTCCGCGAGCTGGAGAAGCGGCGCGTGATCGGCGCCTCCACCCAGGCGTACAGGGCCCAGGACAGCAGCACCGCGACGACGATCTGGGCGGCGATCAGCGCGATGCCGGCCGGGGTCGGGTAGAGCCGGTCCCCGAGCAGTTTCCGGGAGTAGGCCAGGACGATGTAGTGGAGCAGGTAGAAGGCGAAGGAGATCTCACCGAGCCAGATCATGAACCGGTTGTTGAACGGCGTCGGCTTGTTCTCCGCGTCGCGCGTGGCGACGGCCGCGATCAGCAGCACGATCGGGACGAGGGTGACCGCGCGCTGGGCGTACAGGTGCTCCACGTTCATCGCGACGGCGTAGCTCGCGGCCAGCAGCAGCGCGGACCAGGTCGTGCCGATGTTGCGCCAGCGGCCCGCCATCACGGCGCGGGCGACCAGGATGCCGAGGGCGAAGTCGAGCAGCCGGACGGGCGGCAGGACGTACGCGAACCAGTACTGCACGGTCGAGGTGCCGTCGGCGCCGGGCATCTGCATGCCGCCGCCCGGGATGACCGCGTAGGTCAGCGTCGGGGTGAGGAAGACGGCCGCGGTGACGCCGCCGATCCAGTACTTCAGCCGCGCCGGGTCGATCTTCTTGATGAGCAGGAACAGCGCCGGGAAGGCGAGGTAGAAGATCGCCTCGGCGCCCAGGGACCAGCTGGGCGGGTCCACGCTGAAGTTGGTGGCGAAGTCCGGCACCCACACCTGCACCATGAGCAGGTTGACCACGGCCTGCCAGGGCTTCGTCATGACGGCCGCGAACGTGAGCAGCGCGAGCGCCCAGGTGATCACGTAGTTCGGGTAGATCTTGACGAAACGGCGGCGCCAGAAGGCCCGCATCGTGTCCTGGTCGCGGGCCGACCAGGTCAGGACGAAGCCGCTGAGCACGAAGAAGAAGGTGACGCCGAGGGCGCCGGCCTGCGAGGCGTACTTCGCGAACGCGTCGTTCGCGGTGTCGTCCTCGAAGAGCCGGATCCACGGCACTCCGAGGGAGGCGTGGAAGAAGAAGACCAGCAGGGCCGCGGGGAAGCGGAGTCCGGTCAGCGAGGGGAGCCGCGGCGGTCTCACAGGTCTGGAACCGACCATTCCATTCATGGACATGACAACAATGCTCCTGTTCGGGCGAAGGGCGACGGTGAGGGTGACGGGTGACGGGTGACGGGTGACGGGTGACGGGTGTGACGGGTGAAGGGAAGAACGGGCGGCCTGTGCGTACGCGGGTCCGGGCCGCGGCGGCCACCACAGCGGCCGCGGCCCGGACCCGCCGGGTGGTCAGTCGCGGATGACGGTCTTGGTCCGCATCAGGAACTCGCCGAGGTAGCCGTCGTGCGGAACGCCCGGCCTGATCCAGTACGTCGGGTGGTCGCCCAGGTAGACGTTGCTGATGGTGGGCTCCTGGAGCAGCGCGTCGATCAGCGCCTCGTCCTCGGTGAAAGCGGTCAGCACCAGCGAGTTGCGCAGCGGCCCGATCCCGTCGGCGGGCGACCAGGGGGCCACCCACACGCAGGGGAAGGGCAGTTCGATGCCGGCCTGCTCGGCGTCCGGCCGCTCCAGCCGGTGCACGGCCGGGCGCAGTACGGCGCTGCCGTCGCCGAGCTCCTCCACGATGCCGTCGCCGCCGAGGTGCGCCGTGGTCCCGGCCGCCTTGGCGAGCAGGAACTTCTCGATCGCCCGCGCCCCCTCCACCGGCTGCACCGCGAGGACCGCCTTCGCGTCCTCCGGGGGCAGGCTGGGGATCGTGGCCAGGCGCTCGGCGATGGCCTGCGCGAGCGGCGCCGGGTCTCCGTCGACGAGCACGGTGGTGGCGTTGATACAGGCCACACCGCCCTGGTGGCTGATGGAGTCCACGATGGTGTCGAGGTGGTCGCGCCAGTCGACACCGGCCGGGACCAGCATCTTGGAGCGGCCGGGGCCCTGCGGCAGCACGTTGGTGCCCGCGTACTTGCGCACCACGTCGTCGCCGCCGTACACGAGGCCGTAGTCGGCGCTGCGCAGGATCTCGTCCGCCGCGTCGTAGTCCGTGGGCAGCAGCACGACCTGGTCATTGCCGAAGCCGGCGGCCCGCAGCGCCGAGATCAGCCGGTGCGGGGTGAACGGCTCGCGGCGCGAGGGCCGCACCGCGACCCGGTAGCCGAGGGCGAGGGCCTCGACCCACAGCGAGTGCGGGCCGGGGTGGTTGCCCGCGGCGTGCACGGCGAACACGTCGCCGCGCCGGGTCCACACGGCGCTGCCGCTGCGGGTCTCCTCGGCGCGCCAGTCGTCCACCGCGCCGGTCGGCCGGGCCTGGTACGCGGCGAACCGGGACTGCTCGGTCGCCTCGATGATGGCGGCGGTCGCGGCCTGCACGACGCCGAGGGGCACACCGGAGACGCGGGCGACCGTGTGCTCGTACTCGGCGAACGACAGCCCGTCGATCGTCTCCTCGGCGAAGATCCTCCCGGCGCGGGCCAGCGCCGCCGTCCGCTCGCCGGCCGGCATCGCATCGGCCTTGCGCAGGGCGTCCATCGCGCGGGTCACGAACAGCTTCGGGACCAGGCTGAGTTCGGCGACCGGCCGGCCCGTGACATCGGCGACGGTCGTGCGCTTGCGCGCGCGGAACGGTCCGGCGGGCCCGAGCGCGTCCAGCGTGATCAGGCCGGCACTCATTAATAGACCCCTTCGATGACGGTCTCGTTGTCGAACTCCCGGACCGGCGCGATGTCCGCCACGGAGTCCCCGAGCTGCCAGATGCCCTCGGGGCCGGGCACGCGGGTCGCGTAGTCGCGCTCCAGGTTGTTCGGCATGAACAGGCTCTTGCTGATGTGGTGCATGACGACCTGGCCGCGCTCGCCGTACGGGACGGTCTCGCGGGTCCCGGGGTCGACCACGTCGAAGACCATGTGGGGGGAGAACGGGTCGTAGATGCACGGGTCGTCGTCGGAGAGGCCCGGGCGCTCGCTGGCGTTGCCGAGGATCATCGTCGAGCCGTAGCCGCTGTACAGGTGGGCCTTGGGGAAGACCTCGGTGCGGTACAGGTAGCGGGTGTCGGCGTCCATCTGGGTACCGACCCAGTTGATCGCCTTGACCTTCTCGTCGATCAGCTTGGCGAGGTCGTCGCGGCGGGCGAGGCGCTCCAGGACCGGCGGCGTGCACATCAGGACGCCGATGTCCTGGGTCTGGAGCAGGAAGGCGACCTGGTCGACGATGTGTTCGGCGTACGCGCCGGCCTCGGCGCCCTTGCCGTCGGAGATGAGCTTCTTGACCCAGCGCGGGTCGAGGTCGACGGTGAAGGCGAGGCCGCCGCGGAAGGCGGTCTGCCGCTTGATCACGTCACCGACCATGTGGGGCCCGGTCGGGGCGACGACCAGCCAGTTCACGTTCTGCGGGACGCCGTGGCGGTCCAGCTGGGCGCTGCTCCAGGTGAGCAGCCGGTCCAGCCACTCCTGGAGCAGGACGATGCGCTTGGGGGCGCCGGTGGTGCCGCCGCTCTCGTAGACGCCCACGACCTCGGGGTGCTCCCCGTAGCCGCGGGGTATGAGGTCCTCGGCCCGTACGTGGCGCAGTTCGTTGGCGAGATTGGGAAACTTGTCGAGGTCGGCGAATCCGCCGATGTCGGTCAGTGGATCGAACCCGAGAGTTCCTGCGCGTTCCAGCCAGAACGGCGAACCCGTTTCCGGGGAGAAATGCCACCGCAGGGCGGCGCGCAGGAATTCGTCGGGGTCCGGCTGGGTGTCGAGTGGAAATTCCAGCAAGGGATCAACGATGGACACAATGCTCCTTCCGGGTACGGAGTAACGCCGTACTCTTCGCATCGTGCGCCTGGCCAGAGGAGCCGGTCCACGTTATTCGGGTGAGTCCGTCAACTGTCTGTGTCAGGTCAGCCGGATCCCGACGGTGCGGTGTGGGCCGCCGTCTGCGGGAGTTCGTCGAGCAGCATTCCGAAGTGGGTGCGGTACGCGGCCAGGACCTCCTCGTCGCTCTCCAGCCGCTCGGTCGTGCGCACCCCGCCCTCGACCCTGACCAGGCGCTTCCCCTTCAGCGTGACCCGGCCGTCCGCGAGCGGCAGCGAGCAGAACACCTCCTGGAGGAACGGCGAGTCGGGGCTGCTGCGCCACCACCACAGGGTGGGCCCGAAGTCCTCGAGGCGGCAGGGGCGGTCGTCGATCCGGTAGAGCGGGCCCCCCTCCAGGGCCACGTCGAACCCGCCGGCCCCGGCTGCCGCGATCCGGTACTCGCCGTGCGGGTCCCGCTGCACGTCAGCGGTGGCGAAGCGGAGCGGGTGGCGGCTGTTGCGGCCGAATCCGGCGTCGACCAGCCAGGGCTCGTCCAGGGTCACCCGCAGCGCGAGATGGCACATCGCCGGCCCCAGCCCGTCCGGCCGGTAGACCCGGCCCGGCAGGATCTCGACCTGGTACCCGAGGGCGTCCAGCAGGACCGCGAAGGCCGAGTTCACCTCGTAGCAGCCGCCCCCGCGCCGCTGTCGCACGATCTTGTCGACAACCTGCTCGCCGAGGCGGATCTCGCGGTCGAGGTGGTAGTCGATGTTTTCGAAGGGCACCGAGAGGACATGCCGTTCCTGAAGGTGGCGCAGGCCTTCGAGATCGGCTTTCCCAGGCCTTTTCGCGCCGATCCGCTCGAGGTATTCGGCCACTCCTGCTTCGTCCAGCATCGCATTCTCCTTGACGATTCGAACCCGGCAGCGTACGCCGAATGAAAATACACGGCAACCGGTCGTTTCCGAATCGATCTGACGGACAATCCGGCACCTGACACAGTGCCCTGCCGCTTGTTGCGGGGTTCTCGCGCGGTTACCAGCATCGGATGCTCCAGAGTCATCCGACGCGGCACATTCGGTTCGAATGGGCGCCGTGGAGTCGGCGTGACTGACCGCCCGTCGACGACGATGGAGAACACACGGCAATGGCCACCTCTGCCGCCCACAGCCCTTCGCCAGAAAACGATGCCGCGGCCGGATCCGTGCTCGCGCACACCAGCACCGGCGTGATCGCCGGGGAGCGCTCCGGACGGCTGTCCGTCTTCCGCGGCATCCCGTACGCCGCGCCGCCGGTCGGTGACCTGCGCTTCGCCTCGCCCCGGCCGGCCGCGCCGTGGAGCGGGGTGCGCGACGCCACGGCCTTCGCCCCCGAGTCGCTCCAGCCGATCATCCCCGGCAGCGCCGAGGACTCCCTGTACGCCAACGTCTGGACGCCCGCCACACCCGCCGCGCCCGCCACGGACGGCGACGCCGAGGGTGGGGGCGAGGGCGGCGCCGGGGGTGCCAAGCCGGTGCTGGTCTACATCCACGGCGGCGGCTGGATGGTCGGCGGCGGCAGCCTGCCCGTCTACGACGGCGCCCGCCTCGCCGACCGCGGCGACCTCGTCGTCGTCACCTTCAACTACCGCCTCGGCGCACTCGGCTTCGGCCTGCACGAGGAGTTCACCGACCCGGACACCGGCCACTTCGCCAACTGGGGTCTCCAGGACCAGGCGGCACTGCTGCGCTGGGTCCACGAGAACGCGCCGGCCTTCGGGGGCGACCCCGGCAACATCACCGTCGCCGGCACCTCCGCCGGCGGGGCGAGCACCTGGCAGCTCGCCCTCCTGCCCGAGCTGCGCGGCATCATCCGCCGCATCGTCCCGATCAGCGCCTGCCACGTGTGGGAGCCGTCCACCTCGCTGTCCCCCGCCGACTCCCGCCAGGCGTACGAGTCCGTCGCGCGCCGGCTCGGCACGACGGTGCCGGGCCTGCGGGACGTCCCCGCGGCCGACGTGATGGGCGCCTGGGAGGAGGTGTTCGGCGGCCTGCCCGGCGAGCGCGAGGTCGGCAGCGGCCGCGAATTCCGCGGCCCTGTCGTCGACGGCCGCTGGATGAGCGCCTTCGACTACGAACTGCCCACCCCCGAGGTGCCGGTCCTGGCCGTCCACGCCCGCACCGAGGGCTCGTTCTACACCGGCCCCTGCCCCCCGCAGCCCACCCCCACCCCGCCGCCCGCCGACGCGGCCGAGCTCCGCGAAGCCGTGCGCGGCGTACTGGAGAAGGGAATGGACAAGGTTCCGTACGAGCTCGCCGACGCCTGCATATCCGCCTACCGCGAGGCGGCCGAGGCCGACGGGCTCGCGCAGGACCCGCTGTCGCTGTGGACGGAGATCTGGGGCGACGCGCTGTTCCGCTACCAGATCATGCGGCTGTCCGAACGGCACGCCCGCCACGGCCGCTCGCCGCAGTACGTCATGGAGTTCGCGTACCCCGTACGGCCGCCCCACCACGGCACCCCGCACGAGGCGACCTCGCCGTTCCTGTTCGGCACGTACGGCGACCCCGCGGCGGTCTCCGCCACCTACCCGGTGCCGGAGACCGTACCGCTGTTCCACGACGGACCGCACGAGCGCGCCGTCTCCGAGACCTTCATGGACCTGGTGGCCGCCTTCGCCCGCGACGGCGTGCCCACCGGTGCTGGGGGTACCCCCAGCGGTAGCTGGGGGAGTGCACCCGCATGGCCGGTCTTCGATCCCGAGCGCCCCAGCACGCTGGTCCTCGGCGGTGAGCAGGTCGCGGAGATCGCCACCACCTCGAAGCTCCGCCAGCTGCGGTTCTGGGACGAGTCCGGCTGGGTCCCCCGCACCTGACCTGCCCCGCGGCCGCCCTGCCGCCTCCCGGCGGGGCGGCCCCCGCCCCCAGAGACACGAATGAGGTTCTTGTCATGGCAACACTCGAAACACCCGCCGAGACCGCCGCACCGGCGCAGGCGCCGGAAAGTACGTCCCTGAAGAGCTGGTTGGCCGTCGTCTCCGTCGCCGTCGGCATCTTCACCCTGGTCACCGCCGAGCAGCTGCCCATCGGGCTGCTCACGTCGGTCGGCGGCGCCCTGCACGTCTCCGAGGGAACGGCCGGCCTCATGGTGACCGTGCCCGGCCTCGTCGCGGCGCTGTCCGCGCCGCTGATCCCGGTGGTCGTCGGCCGCATGGACCGCCGCTTCCTGCTCGTCGCCCTGATGACCGTGATGGCGGTCGCCAACCTGGTCACCGTCCTCGCGCCCAGCTTCGGGATCCTGCTCGCCTCGCGCGTGCTGGTCGGCATCACCATCGGCGGTTTCTGGGCCGTCGCGGGCGGTCTCGCCTTCCGGCTGGTGCAGCCTGCGGCGATCCCCCGGGCGACCGCGCTCATCTTCGGCGGCGTCGCCGCCGCCAACGTCCTCGGCGTACCCACCGGCACCCTGATCGGCGGTCTGGCCGGCTGGCGCACCGCCTTCGCCACGCTCGGGGTCCTGGCCTTCGCGGTCCTCGTCGCCCTGCTGGTCCTGCTGCCCTCGCTGCCCGCCACCCGGCCCGTCAGCGTGCGCGAGCTGATCGGTCAGTTCGCCAACCGCGGCGTCCGCTCCGGCATCATCGCCACCGCCCTCATCGTCACCGGTCACCTCGCCGCGTACACGTACGTCAGCCCGATGCTCCAGCAGGTCTCCGGCATCGACGAGGACCTGATCAGCGTCCTGCTGCTGGGCTTCGGTGTCGCCGGCATCATCGGCAACTTCGTCGCCGGCGCGGCCGTCGCGAAGAACCTGGGCCGCACCATGGCCGTCATCATCGCCCTGCTGGCCGCCTCGATGCTGCTCTTCCCGCTCCTCGGCAAGAGCCAGGCCGGCGGCATCGCCCTGCTGATCCTGTGGGGCCTCGCCTTCGGCGGTGTCTCCGTCAGCCTGCAGACCTGGATGCTCAAGTCCGCGCCCGACGCCATGGAGGCCGCCTCGGCCCTGTGGGTCTCGGTCTTCAACCTGGCCATCGCGCTCGGCGCGCTCGTCGGCGGTCTGATCGTCGACCAGGTAGAGCTGATCACCGTGGCCTGGCTGGGCGGCGTCGTGGTGCTGCTCACCGCGCTCACCCTCCCGAGCCTGCGCACCGCCGGCAAGACCGCCCGGTGAGCACCCCGTCAGCGAAAGGAACCTCCTCCGTGACCACCACCGCCGTCACCACCGACGACCTCGCCGCGCTCGCCTCCGAGCTGCGCGGGCCGCTGCTGCTGCCCGGCACCGACGCGTACAGGGAAGAGGCGCTCGGCTTCAACCGGATCCTGCCGGACGCCCGGCCCGCCGCGGTGGTCCTGGCCGACGGCACCGCCGACATCCTCGCCTCCGTGCGCTTCGCCGCCCGCCGCGGCATCGCGGTCGCGGTCCAGGCCACCGGGCACGGCGTCGCGCTGCCCGCCGACGGCGCCCTGCTGATCAACACCCGCAACCTCGACGGCGTACGGATCGACCCGCGCGGCCGCACCGCCCGCATCGAGCCCGGCGTCCAGTGGAGCCGGGTCATCGAGGAGGCCGCGGCCTTCGGCCTGGCCCCGCTCAACGGCGCCTCCCCCGGCGTCGGCGTGGTGTCGTACACCCTCGGCGGCGGCCTCGGCCCGCTCGGCCGCTCGTACGGCTACTCCGCCGACCACGTGAAGAGCATCGACCTGGTCACCGCGGACGGCGAACTGCGGTTCGTGTCCCCCGAGGAGCACCCGGACCTGTTCTGGGCGCTGCGCGGCGGCAAGGGCAACTTCGGCGTGGTCACCTCCATCGAGATCGGCCTCTTCCCCGTCGCCCGGCTCTACGGCGGCGGCCTGTTCCTGCCCGGCGAGCACATCGACGAGATCCTGCGCACCTGGCGCGACTGGACGCGGACCGTCCCCGACGCGATGCAGTCCTCCATCGCCGTGATGCGCTTCCCCGACATCGACGTGCTGCCGGAGCCGGTCCGCGGCCGCTTCCTCGCGCACATCCGGATCGCCTTCAACGGGCCGGTCGCGGAAGGCGAGGAGCTCGTGCGCCCGCTGCGGGAGATCGCGCCGGCCGTCCTCGACACCGTCGCGGACATGCCGTACACCCGGGTCGCCGAGATCAACATGGACCCGACCGTCCCGTTCGTGTACTACGAGCGCTCCACCCGGATCCGGGAGCTCGACGACGCGGCCGTCGACACCCTGCTGCCGCTGATCAAGGAGGGGGCGGACGCGGTCCGCCCCGGCATCGAGCTGCGCCACCTGGGCGGTGCGCTGGGCCGGCAGCCGGAGCACCCCAACGCCCTGCCGCACCGCGAGACCGCGTACACGCTGTTCGCGGGGGCGCCGGTCTGGCCCGAACACATCCAGGACGTACGGGAGTTCCAGGAGCGGCTGATCGAGGCGATGGAACCGTGGCGCATCGGCGGCCCGTTCCTCAGCTTCATCAGCGCCCTGGAGAGCACGCCCGAGCACCTTCGCTCGGCGTACGACGAGGCGACGTACGCCCGGCTCGTCGCGGTCAAGGACGCGTACGACCCGCAGAACGTGTTCCGGGTGAACCACAACATCCCGCCGACCGGGTGGTCCCGATGACAGAGGAGAAGACGAAGACCATGCTCAGCGATGCGATGGTGGACGCGTACCTGGAGCGCATCGGCGCGCGCCGGCCCGAGAAGGCCGACATCCACGCCCTGCGGCACCTCCAGGAGCGCCACGTGCTGTCGGTGCCCTTCGAGAACATCGACTACCACGTCGAGGGGGCCGAGCTCAGCCTCGAGCGGGAGTTCCTCCACGAGAAGATCGTCACCCGCCGGCGCGGCGGCGGCTGCTACGAGCTGAACCCCGCCTTCGGGCACCTTCTGGAGGCACTCGGCTTCTCCGTGGAGATCCTCGCCGGCCAGGTCTTCCTCGGCGGAGAGTACGGCGCCCCGCTGTGCCACCTGGCGCTGCGCGTGCACCTGGAGGACCGGGACTGGCTGATCGACGTGGGCTTCGGCAAGAGCAGCCGGTTCCCGCTGGAGACCGGCACTGCGGAGGTCCAGAAGGACCCGCACGGCGATTTCCGGGTGGTCCGGGAGGAGGAGGGCTTCCTCCAGGTCCATTTGAACGGGGACGTCCAGTACCGGCTCGACGAGCGGCCGGTGCGGATCGAGGACTTCTACCCGACCCTGTGGTGGTACCGCACGGCGCCGGACTCGGTGTTCCTGCACAATCTGATCTGCTCGATCCAGAACGAGACCGGCCGGGTCACCGTCAACGGCCGGGAGCTGACGCGTACGGACGAGAACGGCACCGTGACGGTGGAGCTGGCGGACGACGCCGCCCTGCGCGCCGCGTACGAGGAGGACTTCGGCCTCGTCATCGACCCGGCCGCGATGCCGAAGCAGCCGGACGTCGACCCGGCGATCCGCATCGTCATGCAGATCGACTGAATTCCCTTTTTCTTCCGCTGAGGATCAGGCCCCCGTGCCGCACGTTTTCGCGTGCGGCACGGGGGTTTTCTGCCATGTCGACCACATCGAGCCGACCTGACGGATCGACACCTGGTCCATACCTCCCCCGAATTCACCGCGCCATCATAGGAATTGCAGGAATTAACACCAATTCCATGGGAGAGAATCACATGCGCAAGAGCACCCGTATCAAGGCCGGAGTTTTCGCGGGTATCGCCGCGCTCGCCACCGCCACGGCCGTCTCGGGTTCGGCGAACGCCGCCGTCGAGGGCGGCAGCGGCTGCTACACCCTGCCGGGCAGCTGGAAGGTCGTCGACGACAACACCCACGACACCTTCCTCGGCAGCTACTACGGCAGTGCCACCGCCACCGCCGGCGTCGTCAACTTCACCTCGCCGAACAACACCACGACCGCCTCGCACGGCGAGTGGCGCCAGACCGGCTGCGGCACCTACTCCGACACCGACGTCGCCTTCCTGATCGGCGCGGACGGCAAGGCCGCCTCCACCATCACCTTCAAGGCCAACATCACGGTGACGGGCAAGAACACCGCCAACTTCGACTTCGCCTTCGCCATCGAGAACCTGGACGGCTCCTTCGTCACCAGCGGCGCCTCCACCGGCAAGGCCACCCGCATCGCCGTCCAGCCCCGCTGACCCCCGCACTCCCCCCGCACCGCGCTCCGCCCCCTCGGCGTCCCCCGTACGGGCCCGGCCACCCCCGCCGGGCCCGTACGGCTTTGTGGCGTACGGACGTCCGCACGGCATACGGAACGGGGCCCGCGGTACGCACCGGCCGCGGGGTGCGCGCCACGGGCCCCGCGGGGGCCGTACAGGGGCTCAGGAGGACTCGGGGGCCGGCAGCGCGGCGACGACCACCGCGCTCTCCTCCTCGGTCAGCTCGATCTCGAACTGCTTGGCCAGCAGCTCGCGCACCTCCCCGTCCACCACGTACCGGACCTCGACGGTGCCGTCGGCCCGGGTCAGCGTGAGCTTGCGGTGGTTGAGGTTCAGCCGCCAGTCCTCGGCGATCCGCTCCAGGAAGACGCGGCCGGTGAACGGCGAGCTGGAGTGCGTGGAGATGAAGTAGTTCGCCACCACGCAGTCGATGTGGTGGTGCCCCTCCGTGGCGTACCAGTACAGGGGGAACCAGCCGTCGCCCCGCTTCAGCGAGAGCACCCACTCCTTGTCGGTGCCTTCCACGCGGGCCAGCCGGTACACCCAGCCGCTCTGGTCGCAGACGATCCCGTCGCAGACGAGGACCGGCTCCAGCGGGCCCTCGTCGCCGAAGCCGACGTCGGCGAGGTACGTCTCCTCGCCCACGGCCACGCTCAGCACCAGGTGGGTCCGGGGCAGCGGCTTGGGCGCGTCCAGGAGCGGCCGCGCGTACAGCCGCGTGACCTCGTACCCGAGCCGCTCCAGCAGGACCGCGAAGAGCATGTTGTGCTCGTAGCAGTACCCGCCGCGCCTGCTGCGCAGGAGCTTGGACTGCATGGCGTCCACGTCGAGGTCGATGCCCCGCCCCAGCAGGATGTCGAGGTTCTCGAACGGGATGGTCAGGGCGTGCGCCCGGTGCAGCCGGCGCAGGGTCTGCGCGTCCGGCTCCAGCGGCCCGGTGATGCCCAGGCGGTCCAGGTACGCCGGGACGTCGAGGCGGTCGGCCTGCCACTGGGCGGCGCTGCCGATGGGCCTCATGCTCAGCCCTTCTTCTCGCTGTCGAGCATGGCCATGCCCTCGGCGTCGAAGCGCGTACCGGCGACCTCCTCGGCGGGGACGGCCCGCTCGATCTCGGCGACGTCCTCGGCGGTCAGCTCGAGGGACAGCGCGCCGAGCGCCTCGGTGAGCTGGTCGCGGCGGCGGGAGCCGACGACGGGGACGATGTCGGCGCCCTGCGCCATGGCCCAGCCGATCGCCAGCTGCGAGGTGGTGACGCCCTTGGCCTCGGCCACCTTGCCCAGGGCCGCGACCAGCTGCAGGTTGCGGTCGAGGTTCTCGCCGCTGAAACGCGGGAAGTTGCTGCGGCCGTCGTCGGAGGCGGCGGCGCGCTGGTGGTTCCAGCGGCCGGACAGCAGGCCGCGGGCGAGCACCCCGTACGCGGTGACGGCGGTGCCGAGCTCGCGCGCGGTCGGCAGGATCTCGTCCTCGATGGAGCGGGAGAGCAGCGAGTACTCGATCTGGAGGTCGGAGATGGGGTGCACGGCGGAGGCCCGGCGAAGGGTCTCCGCGCCGATCTCGGAGAGGCCGATGTGCCGGACGTGGCCGGCCTCCACCATTTCCTTGATGGCGCCGATGGTCTCCTCGATCGGCACCGCCGGGTCGAGGCGCGCGGGGCGGTAGACGTCCACGTAGTCCGTGCCGAGCCGCTGCAGGGTCTGGGCGAGGGAGTTCTTCACGGCCTCGGGACGGCAGTCGACGCCGAGGATGCCGCCGGACGGGTCGCGCAGGACGCCGAACTTGACGCTGAGGGTGAGCTGCTCGCGGTCGTGGCTCTGCAGCACCTCGCGCAGGAGGAGCTCGTTGTGGCCGCTGCCGTAGAAGTCGCCGGTGTCGAGGAGGGTGATCCCGGCGTCGATGGCGGCGTGCGCGGTGGCGACTCCCTCGGCCCGGTCGGCAGGGCCGTAGAAGTCGGACATGGACATCAGGCCGAGGCCGAGAGCGGAAACCTCAGGGCCGGCCGAACCAAGTGAACGCAGCTGAGTCATATACCCCAGCATTCAGCAGCCGCCTTCGGCGCAAAAACCATTCCGGGCCCGTCTGTCAGGTCGCGAATGGCCAAATATCGACGGGGATTCGGCTGCGCGAGTTGCGATCATTGAATGCATGACAGAAACCATGCGTACGGTCCGCCAGGACTCCCTCGGCGGCACCGAAGTACTGAACCTGACGGATTCCCCGCTCCCCATTCCCGGCGCCGCGGGAATTCTGGTAAAGACCCACGCCGCCGGCGTCAATCCCATCGACTGGAAGATCCGTGCATTCGGACTGTGGATGACCCCGCCGTTCGGCGTCGGCTGGGACGTCTCCGGCACCGTCGTGGCGGTCGCGGCGGGCGAGAACCGGTTCAAGGTCGGCGACGAGGTCTTCGGCCTCCCCTCCTTCCCCGACGAGGCAGCCGGGTACTCGGAGTACGTCGCCGCGCCCGCGCGCCACTTCGCGCGCAAGCCGGGCAGCCTCGACCACGTCTCCTCGGCCGCCCTGCCGCTCGCCGGCTCGACCGCCTGGCAGGCCCTTGTCGACGGCGCGGACATCCAGGCGGGCCAGCGGGTGCTGATCCACGCGGCGGCCGGCGGCGTCGGTCACCTGGCCGTCCAGATCGCCAAGTCCCGCGGCGCGTACGTCATCGGCACGGCCAGCGCGGCCAAGCACGAGCTCCTGCGCGAGCTGGGCGCGGACGAGCTGATCGACTACACGGCGCAGGACTTCACCGAAGCCGTCGGGGACGTGGACGTCGTACTCGACCTGGTCGGCGGCGAGTACGAGGACCGCTCCCTGCGCACCCTGCGCCCCGGCGGGCTCTACATCGGCGTGACGAACCCCCTCGGGATCGAGGAGATCACGGCGAAGGCGACCGCGGCGGGCGTCCGCGCCATCACGGTCAACGTGGCCCCCGACCACATGGTCCTGCAGGAACTGGCCACCCTCGTGGACACGGGCCGGCTGCGCCCCCTGATCGCGGAGACCTTCCCCCTCCAGGACGTCCGCAAGGCCCACGAACTCGGCGAGTCCCGCCACACCACCGGCAAGATCGTCCTCACGGTCTGACCCGGCCCGGACAGCGCCGCCGCACCGCCCCCTTGCGGGCGGTGCGGCAGAACGGCCCGGGAGAGGGCCTCTTCCCATCCCTCCCGGGTGATCCGTACGGCGAGGATGCGTTCCCGGCCGGACTTCCGGGCCCAGTTGCCGCGGTGCATCAGCCACAGGAACGACGGCTTGATCCAGGTCATGCGGTGGAAGGAGAACGGCGCGGCGCCACGAACCGGCCGGCCTCCAGGGCAGGGGCCGCCACGGCGGGCGGGTACGCCTGGTAAACCAGGATCATCCGGGCGTCGTAGTGGGCGCGAACCTCGTACGGCGGCGGCATGCACCGCACCCTGCCCGCCGCCCCGACCGCGCCGCGAGCCGTTTTCCCGGCGCCGCGCGGCGGGGGCACGGGATGTCCGTGCCCCCTCGCGTGATCAGCCGGCGCCGCCCGCTCGACCGGCCGCTTCGGCCTCGAAGTCGTACGCGCCGTGCAGCCAGGCCACCTTGTCGTACATGTCGTCGGCCGACAGGGACGCCAGCATCGCGTTGCGCTCGACCCGCGCGTCGCCCGCCGCGTGGTAGAGCTGTCGCCCCATCTCCCGGGCCACCAGCTGCACCTGCGCGGTCCGCTCGCGCCGCGCCGCGTTGTACTTCTCCAGCCGCTGCTCGAAATCGACCGGGCAGTCGTCCAGCAGCCCGCTCAGCAGCACCGCGTCCTCGACGGCCTGGCAGGCGCCCTGCGCGGCGTACTGGAGCATCGGGTGCGCGGCGTCGCCCAGCAGCGCCACCCGGCCCTCCGTCCAGCGGTCGACCGGGTCGCGGTCGCACAGCACCCAGGACTTCCAGTCCCGGCCCAGCTCCAGCAACCGGCGTGCGGCACCCGACAGTTCGGGGAAGGAGTTCACCACGTGCCCGTGCTCGGCCGGCGCGCCCGCCACGGCCTCCGTGGCGCCGTCGTCCCGGGTCGCGGCCAGGTTGAAGTGCTCGCCGCCCGCGATCGGGTAGTGGACGAAGTGCCACTTCGGGCCGGCCCACAGGGTGACGGTGTTCCACCGCAGCTCCTCGGGCACCTCCTCCATCGGGATCACCGAGCGGTAGATGGTGTGCCCGGAGACCCGCGGGGACCCGTCGCCCACCATCTGCTGCCGGATCGCGGAGTGCAGTCCGTCCGCCCCGATCAGCGCGTCGCCCGTGATGTGCCGGCCGTCGGCGAGGACGGCGCAGACCGCGCCCGCCTTCTGCTCGTACGCCACCACGTGGTGGCGGCCCAGCAGCTCGATGCCGGGGTGGCGGCGGGCGGCCTCGAGGAGCGGCAGGTACAGGTCGACGCGGTGGACGACGGCGTACGGGTTGCCGAACCGGACCCGGTAGGTCTCCTTCACCGGCATCGCGGCGACCTTCTCGCCGGTCGTGCCGTCCATGAAGCGCAGCTCGTCGATGAAGACGGCGCGGTCGCGGACCTCCTGGCCCACGCCCAGCAGGTCGAGCGCGTGGAAGGCGTTCGGGCCGAGCTGGATGCCCGCGCCGACCTCGGTGAAGACGTCCCTGCGCTCCAGGACGGTGACCTGGTGTCCACGCTTCGCGAGCCCGAGCGCCGCGGCGAGGCCGCCGATGCCACCGCCGGCGATGAGTATGTCGGCCATGGGGGTTCTCACATCCCTTTCGTTGTCAGTGACTGTGGGTGCCCGAGCGGTGGGCCGGGAAGAGCCGTTCCAGTTCGGCGTGGAAGCCGGGGAAGGTCTTGCCGACACAGGACGGGTCGTCGAGCGTGATGCCGGGGACGCGCAGGCCCAGTACCGAGAACGCCATGGCGATCCGGTGGTCCCGGCGGCAGGCGATCCGGGCGGCCGTGGGGCGGCCCGGGTGAACGGTGAGCCAGTCCGGTCCGGACTCGGTGCGGATCCCGAGGGCCCGCAGGTTCTCCTCGACCGCGGCGATCCGGTCGGACTCCTTGAGCCGCGCGTGGCCGATGCCGTGCACGGTGACGGGCGCGTCGGCGAGCGGGGCCACCGCGGCGAGGGTCATGAAGGTGTCGGAGATGTCGCCCATGTCTACGGCGAAGCCGCCGCGCAGCGGCCCCGTTCCGGTGACGGTGGTCGCCCCGTCGGCGATCTCCACCCGGGCGCCCGCCCGGCGCAGCACCTCCACGAAGCCGAGGTCGCCCTGGACACTGCCGCGGCCGAGGCCGGGCACGGTGACGGTGGTCCCGGTGACGGCGGCCGCCGCGAAGAAGTACGAGGCGGTGGAGGCGTCGGGTTCGATGTCGAGTTCGGCGGCCCGGTAGCCGCTGGGCAGCACCTGGATCGCGCCGCCCTCGAACTCGTCCACGTACGCGCCGAAATGGCGCATCAGCGCCTGCGTCATGGCGATGTACGGCCGGCTGACCAGCCCCTCGCTCCGCACGGTCAGCGGCTGCCGCATCAGCGGTCCCGCCATCAGCAGTCCGGTGAGGTACTGGCTGCTGAGCGAGGCGTCCACGGTCAGCTCGCCACCGGTCAGGCCCCGGGCGGCGACGGTCAGCGGCAGTCCGCCGACGGGCTCGGTGACCCGTGCGTCCGCGCCGAGCCGGCCCAGCGCCTCGGCGAGGGGCCGCAGCGGCCGGGCGCGCAGCTGGTCGGTGCCGTCGAAGGTGAACTCGCCGGCGCCGGCCGCCGCGAACGGCGGCAGGAACCGGGCCGCGGTGCCCGCGTCCTCGCACCACACCGCGGCGCCGGCGGCCGGGGCGCGCCCGCTGCCGGTGACCTTCCAGCCGTCGTCGCCCTCCACGACGGGGACGCCGAAGCCGGCCAGGGCCTCCCGGAAGGCGACGGTGTCCTCGCTGACCAGCGGGGCCCGCAGCAGCGAGACCCCGTCGGCCGCGGCGGCCAGCAGCAGCGCCCGGTTGGTGATGCTCTTCGAGCCCGGGATCCGGGCGGTCGGCACGGCCCTGTTCACGCGCTCTCCCGGTGTCCGGCGCGGGCCAGGCCGGCCCGGGCGGTGGCGGCGACCCGCGCGGCGGTGAAGCCGTGCTGCTCGTGGAGCGCGGTGTACGGGCCGCGCGCGCCGCACTGGTCGAGCCCGACCGGGATCCCGGCGTCACCGAGCATTTCGTACCAGCCGAGCGCGGAGCCGGCCGCCACGGACACCCGGGCCCGGACGCCGCGCGGCCACTGCGGGCAGGGCGGCGACACCACGCGGGCGGCGATGCCCTCGCGGCGCAGGATGGCGCGGGCGTCGAGGGCGATGCAGACCTCGCTGCCGGTGGCGATCAGCACCACGTCGGGGACGCCCTCGGCCTCGGCCGGAACGCCGTCCCGGTGGGACCAGCCCGGCTCGCCCGGCTCGTCGGCGGTGTGAACGGTGTCGAAGGCGCCGGCGGCCGGGGCACGTTCGGAGGGACGGGGGAAGCTCTGCGTGCGACGGGTCACCGCTCTACTCGCCGGTCTTGCGGTCGAGTACGAGGTCGTGCCCGACGATGTACGCGGCCGCGTCGGAGCAGAGCCAGACCACGGTGTCGGCGATCTCCTCGACGCTGGCTCCCCGGCCGAGCGGGCACGGGCTGATGGCGTTGATGCGGATCGACTGGGCGACGTACTCGCGGGCCGCGGTCCGGGTCAGGGCGCTGACGGCGGCCGTGGACGCGGCGTACGCGCCGAGGCCGGGGAGCATGCCCTGGGCGCCGATGTTGCTGGCCGTGTTGACGATGACCCCGCCGCCGGCGGTCGCCATGTGGGCGATCTCGTGCTTCATGGACAGCCAGACGCCGGTGAGGTTGGCCGTCAGGGTGTGGGCCCAGACCGTCTCGTCGATGTCCGCGACGGACTGGTGCGGGCCCAGTTCGGTGGTGTTGTTGAAGGCCACGTCCAGGGCGCCGTGCCGGCGCACGGTCTCGGCGACGACGTACGCGGCGCCGGCGTCCGCGCCGGCCGTCGTGTCCGACACGTCGGCGACCACGCTGTCGGCCTGCCCGCCCGCGTCGCGGATCAGCTTGACCGTTCCTTCGAGCGTCTCCGGGTGGCGGCCCGAGACCACCACCAGTGCGCCGAGCCGGGCGAAGGCAACCGCCGCTGCCCGGCCGATGCCTTCGCCTCCTCCGGTGACGAGGACGACCTGGCCGTCGAACCGTTCAGACATCAGCGTTCTCCTGATTCTCCGCTTCGAATTTACCGGGAAGGCGCTCTGCGGAACGCCACCAACCAACCGTCACCCTGCAAGAAACAAGAGCCGGTGAGGCAGTCGATTTTCATCATTCCGTCAGGTCATGGGGCATGTGACGTAATGCTCCGCCCGGCTTTGACACCGCTGTTCCGGCGACCGATGCTGCACGCCGGCCCAGCGGCGGAAAGGGGAGATCAATGCTGACGCTATCGTGGACCCGTCCGGTCGTCGGCGCAGGTCAGGAGGGGTGTCCGGCACCTACGCGGGAGAGTCTGTGGCAGGCGCTGCTCCACAAGGCGGAGTTCCCCACCGGCTATGTTCCGGCCATTACGGATTGCCGGATCAACGAAAGGTACGCCGATGGATTTCTACGGGAAATCCGGCGCGGCGAGCTGACCTTCCTGCAACGCGTCACTCCGCAGGAGAGCGCCGGACGGATTACCTACCGGCATCTGAACGACACCGACATCGCGGAGATACGCAATGAGATCGGCGAGGACGAGGACGGCCGGCTCACGCTCACGCTGAGCATCACGCTGACCGACCGCCCGGCGGCCGCGATCCTGGCGCAGAACACCTATCTGCGGGATCTGGACTGCGATTTCCACGGCACGCTGGACGCGATGACGGAGGTCCTGCGCCAGGTGATGAACAAGAGCGGCATGACCAGAGGGGCATGACGCCACGCCGGCGGCCCCTCACGCCCCCGAGGGGCCGTGAGGGGCCGTACGCGCTCTCGTGCTCACGCCCGCCCGGCCGGCTCCTCCCGGATCAGGCCGGGCCCCGGCAGCCCGGGCAGCGTGTGGACGCCCTCGACCGTCGCCTCCACGTCGAACACCGTGTACTGCACCGGCGCCCGCCCGATGAGCTCGGCCGCCCGCGGGGCCAGCGGCCGCGCCGCCGCCTCCGCGGACTCCCACAGCAGCACCGCGCCCCAGCGTTCCGTCGCCGGGTCCGCGATCCAGAACTTCAGCCGCAGCCCCTCGACCGAGGCGAACCGGTCCACCGCCTCATCGCGCAGGTACGCCCGCAGCGAGGCGATGCTGTGCCCCGAGCCCGACAGGTCCCACCAGGCCACCGTCGCCTTCATACGGACTGCTCCTGGAGCAGTCCGGACAGGGCCTCGCCGACGATGCGGATGCCGTCCTCCGTGAGCACCGACTCGGCGTGGAACTGCATCGAGCGGAAGCCGGGCCCGCGCAGCGCGTGCACCTCCCTGGTCCCCGGCTCCCGGCACACCTCGACCGTGCCGATCCCGGGCACCTCGACGGTGTCCGAGGCGCTCTGTGCGGCGAAGGTGTTGTAGAAGCCGACCCGCTCAGGCCGCCCGAACAGCTCGATCTCCCGCTGCACGCCCTGGTTGGGCTGCTCCCGGCGCTTCAGCCCGAAGCCCAGCTTCGTGCTGAGCACCTGGTGGCTGAGGCAGACCGCGAGGAACGGCCGCCCCTCCGTGAGGAGGGTGTCCACCGCGGACCGCAGGTGCGCGATCTTCGGGTCGTCCACCTCCCGCGGGTCGCCCGGCCCCGGCCCCATCACGACCAGGTCGTACGGGGCGAAGCTGTACGGCTCGTCGAACCGGCGGACCGTGACGTCGGCCTCCATGGCCCGCAGCTGGTGCTCGATCATCGCGGTGAAGGTGTCCTCCGCGTCGACCACCAGCACCTTGCGGCCCATCAGCAGCGGTACCGGCCGGGCGCGGGAGGCGTCGTCGTCCAGCCAGAACCCGGCGATCGTCTCATTGCGCCGGCTCAGGGCCGCCCGTACGTCCGGGTGGTCGCCGAAGCGGCGCGGCCCCGACTGCTCGAACATCGCGAGCAGGCCGGCCGCCTTCGCGCGGGTCTCGGCGACCTCGGACAGCGGATCCGAGTGGCGTACGAGGGTGGCGCCGACGCCGATGCGCATCCGGCCGCCGCTGTCGATGTCGGCGGTGCGGATCAGGATCGCCGAGTCCAGCGTCCGCTCGCTGTTGTCGTCCTGGCCCATCAGGGCCAGCACACCGCTGTAGTAGCCGCGGCCCCGGGGTTCGTACTTCTTGATGACGCGGCCCGCGCTCTCCAGCGGGGACCCGGTGACCGTCGGTGCGAACAGGGTCTCGTGCAGGATCTCGCGCGGATCGCGGGAGGTGCGGCCCTCGATGAAGTACTCGGTGTGGGCGAGGCGGGCCATCTCCTTGAGGTACGGCCCGACCACCCGGCCGCCCGATTCGCAGATCCGGGCCATCATCTTGAGTTCCTCGTCGACGACCATGTACAGCTCGTCGGCCTCCTTGCGGTCGGCGAGGAAGTCCATGACGCCGGGCAGTTCGGGCCCCGACGCGGGGAACCGGTACGTGCCGCTGATGGGGTTCATCACGGCCCGACGGCCGGAGAGGCTCACGTGCCGCTCGGGCGAGGCACCGATGAGCGTGCGGTCGCCGGTGTGCACGATGAACGTCCAGTACGCGCCGGTCTCCCGCTCCAGCAGCCGGCGGAAGAAGCGCAGCGCAGCGGCGACGGAGTACTCGCTGATGTCGGCCACGAAGGACCGCTTCATCACGAAGTTGGCGCCCGCGCCGGTGCCGATCTCGTCCGCGATGACGCGGCGAACCGTTTCCGCGTACGTGTCGTCGTCGATGTCGAAGTCGCCGCCCGCCGCGAGGTGGACGGGGGCGTCGGGGATCCCGGCCAGGACGGCGGCGAGCGGCACCTGCGCCTGCTCCTCGATCACCATGGCGAGCAGCGGGGTGCCGTCGTCGGGCGCCTCGAAGCCGCGCTCGGCGAGCTGCCGGTACGGGACCAGGGTGAGCACGTCCTGGCGGGAGCCGGCGCCCGCCTCGACGTCCCGGAGCGGGATGTCGGCGAGCGTGGCCGCCTCGGCGAACTCGCCGAGGAAGAGGTCGACGTGCCGGGTGACGGTGGTCTCCGGACGGTGGATCAGCGCGAAGGCCGGCGGCCGGCCGGTCAGGATCCGGCCCAGCAGGTCTCCTGTCATGTGGATTCCCCTCCCGCTCCCGCGTACGCGGCCGCCCGGTCCGGGAGGGCCGTGAGGAGCTCCTTGGTGGTGGTCAGGCGGGCGCAGCGGCCGGCGGCGTACTCGAGCGCCATCCGGTGCTCCTCCCAGCTGAAGTCGGCGACGGCGTCGGCGACCAGGAAGGTCTGGATGTCGTTGGTGAACGCGTCGACCGCGGTCACCAGGACGCCCACGTGCGCGTACACGCCGCAGATGATCAGCTGGTCGCGGCCCTGCGCGCGCATCCGCTCCAGCAGATCGGTCTTGAAGAAGGCGCTGTAGCGCCATTTGGTGAGCATCCAGTCGCCGGTGGCGGGCGCCACCGGCTCCACGACCTGGCGGTGCTCCGGGCTGGGCTGCATGCCCGGGCCCCAGAAGTCCCCGAGCAGTCCGCGCTCCTCGGGGGTCATACCGCCCGGCTGCGCGGTGTACGCGACCGGGATGCCGAGCTCGGCGGCGCGGACGCGCAGCGCGCCGGCGTTGCGGGACAGGTCCACGACGGGCTGCTCGCCCGCGGGGAAGGGGGCCAGGAAGTACTTCTGCAGATCGTGCACCAGCAGGACGGCGCGGTCCGGATCGACCTCCCAGTCGACGCCGGAGGCGGGCAGGTCGGCCGCCGACGGCATCGGATAGGGACTGATCGCAGGTATGCCTGCCATGCGTTTCTCCCTCTCGTTCACGCTCTCGTTCACGGTTCGCTGACTGGTTGCACCGGTCTCAGGCACCGAGCGCCGCACCGCCGTCCACGGTGAGGTCGTGCATCGTGATGTGGGCGGCCTTGTCGGAGAGCAGGAAGACCACGGCCTCGGCGACGTCCTCGGGGCGCGCCAGCTTGCCCAGCGGGATCCCGACGCGGTACGCGTCGGGGACGCCGTCGATGGAGGCCCGCGCGCTGCTCTCGTCCTGCCACATGGAGTTGAGCATCGGGGTGTCCGTGGAGCCCGGCGCCACGAGGTTCGCGCGGATGCCGAACTTGGCGACCTCCAGCCCCAGGCACTTCGTGAACATCGTCGCGGCGGCCTTGGAGGCGGCGTACGCGGACATCTCGGTACGGGCGGTGCCCGCGGCGTTGGAGGCGATCGTGACGATCGCGCCCCGGCGGCGCGGCACCATGCGGTTGACGACGGCCCGGGAGACGAAGAAGACGCCCGTGGTGTTGACCGCGAACGTCGTGCTCCACTCCTGGTCGGTCAGGGTGCGTGCCTCGGCGAGCCGCAGCACGCCGGCGGCGTTGACGAGGAAGTCGAGCGGACCGACGAGCGCCTCGACGTCGTCGACCAGGGATTCGACGTCGGCGCTGGAGGTGACGTCGGCCGGGAACGGATCGACCCGGCCGCCCTCCTCGGCGACGGACTTGGCCACGTCGCGCAGGCGGCCCGCGTCCCGGTCGACCGCGGCGACCCGGACGCCCCGGGAGGCCAGGGCGCGGACAATGGCCTCACCGATGCCGCCTGCCGCTCCGGTGACCAGAGCGATCTTTCCTTCCATGATGGAGTAACCCCTTTTTTTCTCTTCGGCCTCAGCCGCGCCAGGCGGAAGCGACTTCGACGGCCTGGTCGAAATTGAGGCGCGGGTCGCAGAACGAGGTGTACTTCTCCCCCAGCTCATCGACGTGGTATTGGTCGGAAACGCATTCGTGGACCTGGTCCGGGGTCGTTTCCAGGTGGAGCCCGGCCGCCACCCCGCCGTTGTCGACAACGGCCTTCTGGAATTCCTCGACCTCCCGCACGACCGTTTCGACATAACGGGTCTTGACGCCGCCGGGCAGACTGACGGTATTCCCGTGCATCGGGTCGCAGATCCACAGCACCGGATGCCCGGCCCCGCGGACCGCGCGGACCAGCTCCGGCAGCCTCTCGGCGGCCGTGCCCTGGCCCATCCGGGAGATCAGGGTGAGCCGGCCCGGCTCCCGCTTCGGATCGAGCCTCCCGCACAGCTCCACCAGCTCGGCCGGGGTCATCTTCGGGCCGACCTTGGTGGCGATCGGATTGGCGATGGTCGCGAACAGCTCGACGTGGGCGCCGTCCAGCTCGCGGGTACGCTCACCGACCCACGGCCAGTGCGTCGAGGTCAGCAGCGCCGAGCCGTCCGGCTGGGTGCGCAGCATCGAGCCCTCGTAATCGAGCAGCAGCGCCTCGTGGCTGGTCCACACCGGGGCCTCGGCCGCCGAGGGCCGCCCCTCGCCGTGCCAGCCGAGGAAGGCCATGGCCCCCGCGGCCGCCCGGTAGCCGGCGACCAGGCGCCGGGGGTCGGGACGGCGCAGCTCGGGGTCCGGTTCCGGGCTGTTGACCATGTGGCCGCGGTAGACGGGCAGTTCGACGCCGCCCACGGTCTCGGTCGGGTGGGAACGGGGCTTGCCGAACTGGCCGGCCAGCCGGCCCACCCGTATGACGGGCTTGAGCGAACGCGTCTTCATGACACCGGCCAGCACATCGAGGAGCGCCGCCTTGCGCGCCACATAGCCGGGAGTGCACTCCGCGGGGTCCTCCGCGCAGTCCCCGCCCTGGACGACCTGCACCTCGCCCCGCGCGGCCGCGGCGAGCAGGACGCGAAGGTCCGCGACGTCCTGCGGGCGAACGAGTGCGGGCGAGTCCGTGAGTTCGGCCCTGGCATTCTCCAGGGCGCCCTCATCCGGCCAAACGGGCTGTTGGCCCGCGGGCAATGATTTCCAGCGTGCAACACCGTACATGCGGCACCTCCCAGTGCTGAACCTGCCGTGACATCAGATGCAGCCAAAGTCTGTGAAGCCGGGATTCGGGTGAACCACAAGAGATTCACCACTACGTCAGGTGGTGGTGCATTCGGTCAGGTTGAATGGAAGACTCCGAAATAAACCTGACGCACTGCCGGGGACTTTGCGCCCGGGCGGCCTTCGAACCCTTTAAGGTCCGCACTCCCGAGGGGGTACGGACGTCACCGGTCCGGTACTTGACACACCATCAACGGTTCAGTTCAGGCGGATGTCATGACGTTCTAAGGTCGTGTTCGTGGTTAGTCAAGGAGCTGGAGCGCTGCTGAAGCAACTGGTGTCCGAGGGGGTCTCGCCGTGGCTGAGCACGCAGGATCCCGCGGAGTTCGACGCCAGAGTCCGGTATCCGACCCTGGGCGCCCACTTCCACAACGCCCTCGCGCCCGGGGGCAGCAGCCCGGCCCAGCTCCGGCGGGCCTGCGATCTCCTGCTGCCCGTGCACGAGATCAGCAAGGGCACGGTGGGCCAGGTCTCCGTGCCCGTGTCCCCGCGCTGGGCCCATGACGCGAAGGCGCTGGGCGTGGCGGCCCGTGCGGTGCACCGGACGGTGGACCGCCCCAATGCGCTCGTCCGCATCCCCATGACCCCGGCGGGCCTGGAGGTGCTGTCCGGCTGCCTCGCCGACGGTATCGGGGTGCACGCCTCGATGGTCTTCTCGGACGAGCGGTACGCCGAGGTGCTCGACGCCTACCTCGACGGGCTGGAGCGGTCCCTGTCCTGCGGCCGGACACTGGGCGACGCCCCGATGGTGGCCTCCTTCCCGGTGGGCCTGCTCGACGCGGCGGTCGACGCCCGGCTGGACGAGCTCCGCGTCGGCCCCCGCCACGAGGTGCGCGGCGCGGCGGGACTGGCCGTGGCCCGCACGATGTACCGGCTGCGCGAGGAACGGCTGTCCGGGGACTGGTGGCGGGTGCTCCGGGCCAACGGCGCCCCGCAGCCGCGGCTGCTGTGGGGTACCGGCGCCGACGGCGGCGTGGGCGCCCTGGTGGGCTGGAACACCGCGCTCGCCCTGTCCGTGGACACCCTGGAGGCCGCCACCCGCAAGCCGGAGCTGACCGGCGACACCCTGCTCAACGCCGACGGGGAGGCGGCGTGCGCCCTCCGGGCCCTGGAGCGGCTCGGTGTCCCCGCCCGTCGGGTCGCGGCCGTGCTGGAGACGGAGGAACTCGCCCGCCTCCAGCACAGCTGGGGGATCAGGACGGGATCGGGTCTCGCCGCCTCTCCGGGAACCGGGTGTTCGTCAGCGCCAGCAGCGGAGCAGACTTGACGGCGGTCTCCTCGTATTCGGCGGCCGGGTCGGACAGGGCCACCACGGCCCCGCCCACCCCGTACCCGACGCGGTCGGCCGTGACCGTGGCGGTGCGGATCACGATGCTCAGGTCCGCGGCGCCGGACAGCGAGAAGTAGCCGATGGCGCCCGAGTACACCCCGCGCGGGCCCGCCTCCAGCCGGTCGATGATCTGCATCGTGCGGATCTTGGGGGCACCGGTCATCGACCCGCCCGGGAAGGCGGCCCGGACGCAGTCCACGGCCGACAGCTCCGGCCGCCGGCGCGCCCGTACGGTGCTCACCAGCTGGTGGACGGTGGCGTACGTCTCGACCCGGAACAGCTCCTCGGCCTCGACCGAGCCCGGTACCGCGCACCGGCCGAGGTCGTTGCGGACCAGGTCGACGATCATGAGGTTCTCGGAGCGGTCCTTCTCGTCGGTCAGCAGGTCCGCGATCAGCGCCGCCTCCTCCTGGGGGGTGGTGCCGCGCGGCCGGGTGCCCTTGATGGGCGAGGACTCGACGAGCCCGTCGCGGGAGACGCGCAGGAACCGTTCGGGCGAGGTGCTGAGCACGGACAGCTCCCCGAACTGGAGCAGCGCGGCGAACGGCGCCGGGCTGGTGCGGCGCAGGGTGCGGTACGCGGCCCAGGGGTCGAGGCGGGCTTCGGCCTCGGCCATGTTGGTGAGGCAGACCTCGTACGTCTCGCCGGCGGCTATCTCCTCCAGGCAGGTGTCGATGAGGTCCAGGTAGGCGCCGCGGTCGTGGCGCAGCCGGATCTCCCCGCTCGGAGCGGTCGGCCGGGGGGCCGGCAGGCGCATACCCGCGAGCTGGGCGAGCCGCTCCGCCGTGCCGATCAGCCAGGCGTCGGCCGCGGCGGCGGACTCCTCGCCGGTCCCCTCCACGAGGGCCAGCAGGTGGGTGGTGTTCTCGACGTGGTCGAAGACCAGGGCACGGTCGGCGAAGACCATGGTGGCGTCGGCCACCGGTGACCGGTGCACGAGATCGCCGCCGCATTCGGCCTTGAGCTCGTACCCGAGGTAGCCGACCCAGCCGAGGGCGAAGTCGAAGGGCAGCTCGGGCAGCTCGGTGTGCAGGGAGCGCAGGTCGCGGTCGACCCACTCCAGGAAGGGAGCGGCGACCAGTTCGCTCTCGCCGCCGGCGGACTCGACGGTGACGCAGCCGCTCCACACGTCGGCCGTGGCGACCCGGGCGAGCGGGCCGGTGGCATCGCCCATGACCGAGAACCTGCCGCGGTCGCCTCCGGGCAGGCTGCTGTCCAGCCAGTAGGCGTGGTCGTTGCCGCGGAAGAGCTGGTCGTAGACGGTCTCGGGGAACCAGCGGGTGGGCAGCTCGGTCGCGACCAGCCGGAGCCGGCGGACCGGGCCCCCGGCGGCGGGCAGCACGGGCGCGGGTGTGGCGACGGGCGCGGGCGCGGGCGCGGGAGCGAGGGCGGGAGCAGGCGCGGGCGCGGGTGCTGCGGCAGCACTGCGGCGGGCCCCGGTTGCGTGCCGCGCCCGGCTCGCCTGGTGCGCGCGGGTCAGCCCGGCGAAGTTTGCAAGCAGCTCGATTCCGTACTGACTGCAAATGGACTCGGGGTGGAACTGCACCCCCCACATCGGCCGCGTCCGGTGCCGCAGCCCCATCAGGATGCCGTCCGGCGTCCACGCGGTGGCTTCGAGCTCGTCCGGCAGGTCCGTCACGGCGAGGGAGTGGTACCGGACCACCTCCATCGGGGAGGGCAGCCCGGCGAACAGGCCGGTGCCGTCGTGCAGGACGGGCGAGGTGCGTCCGTGCCGGGGCTCCGGCGCGCGGGCGACCGTGGCGCCGTGCACGTGCCCGATCCCCTGGTGGCCGAGGCAGATGCCCAGCAGCGGCAGCTCCGCGCGCTCGACGATCTCGGCGCAGATCCCGAAGTCGGCCGCCCGGCGCGGGGTGCCGGGACCGGGTGAGACCACGACGTTGTCGAACGCGCCGAGTTCCGTGATCTTCCAGTGCGGGTCGTCATTTCGCACGACTTCCGGCTCCCGGCCATTGACCTCGGTCAGATAGTGGAAGACGTTATAGGTAAACGAGTCGTAGTTGTCTACAAGCAGCGTACGCACGATGAAATACCCCCCCGTCCGAATCAGGCCGAAATTGGCTTGATTTCGAGTAGCATGTGCTCGACCATGTCCTCTCCGTACTCCCCCTCGCGGACCCGGCAGCTCGCCACGGTCGACACCTCGCGCCCGCTGCCGTCCGCCATCTCGTGCAGCGCGGCCAGGTCGCCGCGGTCGCTGAAGTGGAGCAGGACACGGCCGCCCGGGGCCGTCCAGTGCACGGCCTGCTCCAGGTACCGGCGGTGCGTCTGGTAGCCGGTGTCCACATAGGCCCGCTCGTGTACCGACTTGTACTGGTAACTCTCGGGCCCCATCACGTAGTTGGAGCTCCAGAAGACGACGTCGAACCGCTCTTCCTCGCGCAGTCCGGAGAACAGGTCGCTGTGCAGCGCCTGCAGGCGGTCCGCCACCCCGTGCCGCTCCGCGTTGACGGACGCGTTCTCCACGGCGGAGGGGCTGATGTCGGCCGCCACGACCCGCTCGTATCCGGCCAGCGCGGCCGTCACGGCGATCACGCCGGTGCCGCACCCTATCTCCAGGAACGAACCCGAACGCGGGCCCGCCGCACAGTCGTTGAGGCCGAGCTGCTCGATGGCCACACCCGTCGAAGGGGAGTAGACGGGGGCGAAGACCTCGTCGAACAGGTCCCACTCGCGGTCGCCGAGCGTGAACACCCGTGGCCGGTCCTGCCGGGTCAGCGACAGCCGGCTGCGGAGCAGCGACCGCTCGTAGCTCTGGAGCTGAGACAGCTGAGACAGCTGAGACATACGAACTCCCCCAAGGAAACGTCAGGCTGTGGTGGTGCCGATGGTGGTGTCGGCACCGGAACGCGCGGTGATCAGCCTGCCCTTGAGTGAGCCTCGACCAGAAGGTGTTCACGTGACAGCATCACTCATGGAGCGTGGTGGTGCGATCACCCTCCGCGTCGCTGACCTGGATCGCTTCTCGAGTGTTTCTTGACCGGTTCTTGCCCCAAGAGATACTTTCAGGCGAGCCAGGGATTGCTTGCACCCAGTTGGTGCAATCGTGAACGGGTTTTATGGGGGGTCGGGGGAGAAGTCGTGGTTGACCACGCTTACGAAATGCTGGAACTGCTGAACAGAGAGGCGCCTGCGGCTGCCTTCGACGACGTGGTCCGCAAAGCCCGTGAATCCGGCCTGTCCGGGGACGCCCTCGCCCAGCTGACCAGGGCCAGAGATCAGAGTCTCGGCATCCGGGCCCTGTTCGTACGACGCCAGCAGCGCGAGGCCGGCCTCGCCGCCCTCGTCGACACCGCGCGCGACCTGACCCTGCCGTACGACCTCGACGAGCTGCTGAAGGTGATCACGCGCCGCGCCCGGCTGCTGCTCGGGCTCGACATGGCGTGGGTCAGCTTCGACGACTTCGACGAGCAGTGCTCGCGGGTGCGTTCGGCCGACGGCCACGCCTCCGCGCTCACCATCGGGTTCGCCATCCCGCTGACCGGCGGGGGCGTCGGCAAGCGCGCCGCGGACGGATCGGCCCCGTTCTGGTCGGCCGATTACATGAGCGACAAAACCTTCCAGCACAGCACCGTCATCGACGAGGTCGTGCGGGCCGAGGGCCTGCGCGCCGTCATGGCCGTCCCGCTGCGGCACGCCGGAACCACTCTGGGAGCCCTGTACGTCGCGGACCGGCACATCCGGCACTTCACCCCGGACGAGGTGTCGCTGATGAGTTCGCTCGGTGACCTCGCCACCGTTGCGATCGAAAAGGCCCGGCTGCTGGAGCAGACCCGGTACGAGGTAGTGGAGCTGGAGCAGGACACCTCCCGCGCCCTGGACTCCTCCACCACCGCCCGCCAGCTCCGCGAGACGCACGGCCGCCTGCTCGACCTGGTGCTCCAGGGCGGCGGCCTCGGCAATCTGGCCGCCGAGGCGGTCAAGGACCTGGACGGAACGCTCCTCGTACGGGACGCGGCCGGCCGCAACCTCGCCTGCCCCGGCGGCGCGCCCCCCGAGCTGGACGAGGCGGAGATCCGCACCGTCCTGCTGGACGCGCACACCGACCGGCAGCCGCGCAGCACGAGCGACGGGGTCTGGGTCGCCTCGGTCGCCGCGGGCGACGAGATGCTGGGCACGCTCATCCTGGCCTGCGACGAGCCGGCCTCCGACCGCCAGGTCCAGCTCCTCGCGCTCACCGCCCAGGTCACCGCCGTGGTGCTGCTGATGGAGCAGGGCATGGCCGCCGCCGAGGGCCACATGCGGGACGAGTTCTTCCACGACCTGCTGCGGGGCACCTCGCTGTCCCCGGTGCAGATCGCGGAGCAGAGCCGCCGCCTCGCGCTCGACCTCGACGAACCCCACGTCATCGTGATCGCCCGGCCCGAGGGGGGAGTCCAGGGCCGTGTGCTCGCCTGGGCCGCCTCGTACGCCAACCGCCACCACGGCCTCAAGAGCGTGGACGGCGACATCGTCGTGCTGCTGCTGCCCGGCACCCAGGCCGGGGCCATCGCCCGTACGGCGTCCAAGGAGCTCTCCGAGGTGCTCGGCAAGCCCGTCACCGCCGGTTCCGCCGGTCCCGTCGACGACCCGGCCGGGATCGTCCGCCTGTACCAGGAGGCCCGCCGGGTCCTGGACGCCGTCGCGGTGCTCACCGGCCCCGGCAGCACGGCATCCCCCGAGGAACTGGGCTTCCTCGGCGTCCTGCTCTCCGAGAAGCCGAACGTCGCCGGATTCATCAACGACACCATCGGTCCCGTCCTGGACTACGACGACCAGCAGTACACCGAGCTGATCCGCACCATGGAGGCGTACTTCGCCTCGGCCAACAGCCCCTCCAGGGCGGCCGAGTCCCTGCACGTCCACCCCAACACCGTCTCGCGCAGGCTGGAGCGGATCACCGAGATCCTGGGCGAGGACTGGCAGAAGCCGACCCAGGCCCTCCAGGTGCAGCTGGCCCTCCAGCTGCAGCGGACCCGGCAGGCGCTGAACAAGGGCCCCCGCGGCGACCAGCCCCGGCAGACCATCGGCTGACGACCGGCGGGCCACCGGCCGGCCTGCGGCGCCCGCCTGCGGCCCGGCGGCCTACCGGTCGCCGGCGCGCTGGGTCAGCATCCGCACCGCGTGCGCGGCCGAGGCCAGGGTGGTGTGCCGGTGCCAGCCGCCGAAGGAGCGGCCGCCGAAGTCGGTGAGCCCCACCTTCTGCGAGACGTTCGCGAAGTCCGCCTCGACGTTCTGCGCCCGCTTCGCGAGCCGCAGCAGCCCGCCGGGAGGCGCCTGCGTCATATCGCTGATCCAGCACTGCTCGGGCCAGCCCCGCGGGTCGCTCCACTCGCCGAACAGCAGCAGCGGCCGGGGCGCCTGCGGCAGCTCCACCCGTACGCCCACCACCAGCGTGGTGCGCGGCTGCAGGGTCACCGGGTCCAGCCAGGTCACCGGACGGCGTAAGGTGCCCGCCATCAACAGCAGCTGGTGCGCCGCGAGTTCCCGGTTGCCGCTGCTCGGCAGGACCGGGTCCACGCAGCGGACCCGCATCGAGCCGCGGGCCGAGGCCACGAAGGGCATCGCGGCCGGGCCGAACCGGCGGGCCACCGCGGCCGGATCGACGTCGGGCAGGTCGAACACCACCGGGCGGCGGGGCTGCCCGACCCAGTCGCGCAGCTCCTCGACGGCTCCGGCGGCGCATTCGAGCGGGCTGGTCGCCAGTTCCGACTCGTGGACGCTGGGCGAGAGGGGGCCAACGCTGTCGCGCCACTTCTGGGTGAGCGCGAGCCGCCAGTTCACCGGGCAGCTCTGCTCCTCGCCGACGGACCACACCCCGAACGCCACCTGGCTGTTGACCATCTGGCCCCGCTCGGGCACGAAGCGGCGGGCCACCCCGACGGACTCCGTGCCGGCCTTGGAGATGACCACCGGCTGCACGACCCAGGCGCGGGGGCGCAGCGCCCGCTCCAGATACCGGGCGAGGGCGGCCCGTACCGGACCCCAGTCCCAGGTGGACGAGACCACGAAGTGGTGCAGGCTCTGCTCGGCCGCCCGGTCGCCGACGTGCGCCGCGATGTTGCGTATCGACTTGCGCCCCTCGGCCTTCAGGAGACCGCGCAGGTACACCTCCCCCTTACGCCGCTGGTCACTGCGCGGCAGCGAGGCGAACAGCTCGGCGCAGAGCTCGTCCACGACCAGGTCCGGTACGAACCGGCTGCTCAGGGTCTCCAGTCGTTCGAGACTCGGTGCGCTCATGACGGATCCATCCCTTCCCCCGACGTACTCTCCAGCTCCTCAACCCTGCGTCCGGGGGAGGCGGGAGAACCAGGTGGACCCGTCACACACATTCGGCCCGGCATGCGCAGCGGGCCATCAGCCCCGGAGAGACCAGGCCCGCCCGAATGATCATTTGACGAAATGCGCCACAAGCCTTTGGCCAGGGCAGCAACCGCTCGCAGACCGGTCGAGCACCACTGGAGCCGGGCTGGACCACCCGCCCCATCCGCACCGCGTCGCGGGCATCCCCCCACGAGGGTGCCCGGGCCACCACCACACCGTCGCGCCATGGTGACCCGCCCACCACTGCACAGCTCGGCGGGTGGCCCGGACGGGCCGACAGGACGGGCCGGACCGGGTGACGGCGGGCCCGGTTAGGGTTTCGCCGTATGGGAACCTGGATCGCGCCGAGCGCCATCGAGAGAGAGCTGTACGAGGCCAAGAGCGCCGGCGAGTGGGGCCGGTATCTCGACGTGCTCGCCCGCGCCGAGCTGTTCCTCCCCCAGCCCCGCACCCAGGTCGACGCCGAGCCCACACAGGCCCGCTTCCACCCGGTCGGCCACAGCCTCCCCGTCTACACCGGCGGGATGCTGCCCGTGCCCACTCCCGAGACCGTCTTCCTGCGCCAGAGCCTCGCCTGGTTCGCCAACGCCTGGGACCACCGCGACCCCCCGTACCTCGCCGTGAACCCCGGCAGCCCCGCCGAGGCCTACCTCACCACCGCCCCCGCCGACCGCGCCCGCTGGCGCGCCCACTGGGACGCCAACACCACCTGGGGTCTGGCCCCCGGCGCCCTGCACGCACTGCACGCCGGCGGGCCCCTGCACGGACCCGTCGCCCGCGGACTCGCCGTGGGCGCCCATCTCTCCGTGAGCAACGGGGAGTTCTGGAACGCGCTCGCCTACCACGGCAGCGGCTACACCCCCGAGCGCGAACGCCTCCGCAAGTGGTGGGGCATCACCACCCGGGCGGACTGGCTCGACGTCCTGCACCGCATGCTGGAAGCCGAGATCGTCAGCCCCGTCTGGGAGTTCGTCCTGCGCGTCCGCCGGATCCTCGCCTCCGACTTCGCCGGGCCCGTCGACGTCGAGCACTGGCGGCACGCCGCCGAGGCCAGCCTGCGCCGCAGCGCCGAGCGGGCCGCCGAGCCGCAGCTCACCCCCGACGGGGTCACGGTCGCACAACCGCGCCCCACCGCCGAGGTCGAGGGCGAGATCGCCGGCGTGCAGCGCCTCATCGGCCGCATCGCCCGGTACGAGCAGCGCTTCCGGGCCGACGGGCTGCTCCCCGAGGGGGGATACGTACGGTCCGTCGAGGGCTGGGACCTAGGCCGGGCCTCCCAGATGGCCCGCTGGGGCCTCGGCGCCCGCTACGGCACCCTGGAGGAGGCGGAGCGCGCCGTGCTCCGCGCCGGTGAGGCGGTCTGCGAGACGTACCGCTCCTGGGAGGAGTTCTCCGCCGGGTACCTCCTGGGCCGGTGCCTGCACTTCGACGAGGAGGAGTTCGGGGAGTGGTACGAGAGCTCCCTCGCCACGCACCTGACGCTGACCACCGAGCCCGCCAGTCCCTGGCTCAACATCCCCTGGAAGTAGGGAGCTTCACCACGTCGTCGGAGTGGGCGTTTCGCTGGTGGAGGGCTGCTCCTTGGCCATCTCCATGAGTTCCACGAAGGGTTTCTGCTGCATCGAGCTGCGCACGCGTTCCAGGCCGTACCGATCAACGGCTTTCTTGTTTCGATTGGGATCCCAAATGTCGAAATTCACTCTCTCACCGGGAGGCTCCACCACCACATAAACGTACGGCCATTCGTGTTTTTTCACATACCAGAGAGTGATGCGCTGGCGACCCCGAGTCGCGTTGAGGATCTCGTTGCTGTTCGAGATGCTGGTCTGGTATCTGAAGTACTGCTGCCCTTCCGGCCCCCGAGGATCCTGATCCTTGCCTTCCTCTTTGAGCTTGTCCAGATTCTCCCCGGAGCGCGCATAGTCACCGACTATTGCCATCCTGTCCTTCCTGATCGCGTACAGCTCGGCCTGGACATCGACTTTCTCGTATTTGTTCTCACAAGGGCAATGGATCTCGATGACCTCATCCTCCGAGAATTCCTCTCCCGGATTCAACGACTGCCCCGGCGGCCGGACGAACTCGCCATCGTGGATCAATCTGGAGGCCGGATTCCTCTTCGCGACGGGGATCCAGCCATGGACCCAGTAGATGCTGCCGACGACGTAGACGGGAATCTGGCCGGAGTTCTTCACGGACAGATGTACCGGCAGGTACATCTTCGTCTGGCCCTTGTTCAGGCTCGGCTTCCCGAAATACGCTGCACTGTTCAGGATCGGAGATGTCGCATAGGGGATGTATATCTGCGTATACGTCACGTTGGGAACGGCGAGGAGAGCGGAGACGATCGCCCCGGCCGCGATTCGCCCGGGATGGGGAACCGTCTTCCACACCCGGTCGCGGACAAGTATGCACAGAGCCGCCACCGACAGCATTGTGAAAATCACCCACAACGGCACGTAATTCGTGTACCGCCCGCCGTCGATCATCAGCATGATGAGCATGAGCAAGCCGACGGCGAGAGAGACCGAGGCGCCGATCAGGATGACCATCCCGGAGTGGGCCACTCTTCGCTTGTGCCAATAGTCGACAGCGGCCAGGACGGCAATGATTTCCAGCCCGGCCGCAAGGAGGAAGATGATTCCCGTGACGCGCCCGGAGTAGGTGAGGGCGCCGAAGGCATCCTTCATGCCGATCACGGTCAGCATGCACGCGGTCGCCAGGAGTCCCGCTGCCATGAGAGTGCCGACGATGCGTCTGTACCACGGGCGGTCCGGCCAGTTGGTGCAGTCCTCGCCGATCCAACGGATGTCGGACCCGGATGCCAGACCAGCGCGGCGTATGAGTCTTCTCAGCTCCCCCATGGAGCGGACCCTGCCCGCAGGCTGGTCGTTGATGGTGACCTGCCGCCAGCCCAGGTCATCCGGTCGACCCACGGCTACCACGGGTGTGTTCGCCATGACACCAGTCTGCCTCCGCAGGCCGGTGAACGCTCCCGGAGCGCCCCGCACCCGACCGGAGTAGCGTCATGAATCATGGCCCGTCCTCACACAGGAGGTCCCCGTGCGTACACGACTTCTCGGATTCACCGCCGCCGTCATCCTGGCCGTTCTCGGCGTCATGAGCCCTGCCGCACAAGCCGCCGTGCCCGCTGTCGACGCGCACACGTGCACGGACGTCGGGAAAGGATCGGTGGAGTACAACTCCGCAACCGGCCTGTGGACGTGCATCGGCGGCAAGTACGACGGCGAACCCATCGACTGACAGGGCGCTCCAGCCCCGACCTCGCCCAGTCGCAGCCCATTCCTGTGCGGACGCCGAGGCCGCCAACTAACCTCGCCCGCATGACCATTGTGCTGAACGACACCGTACGCAAGCTGCTCGACTCCCCGCACCCGGCGGTGCTCTCCACCCTCAACCCCGACGGCAGTCCGCAGAGTTCGGTGGTCTGGGTCACCCGGGACGGCGGCGACCTGCTGGTCTCGACCGAGCAGGGCCGCCGCAAGGAGCGCAACATCGCCCGGGACGCGCGCGTCGGGCTGACCGTCTTCGACACCGCCAACCCCTTCCTCTACGTCGAGATCCGCGGCACGGCCACCGTCACCGAGGACGCGGGCCGCGCGGTCGCCGTACGCATCGCCGAGGAGTACATGGGACCGGGCGCCGGCAAGGAGTACGCCGAGGCCCCGGCCGAGGACGTACGCGTCGTCGTCCGCATCACCCCGACCAAGGTGCTCGGCAACGCCGCCAAGGCCGGCTAGCTCGGCTACGGCAGCCGCGGGCGGACCTCCGACCAGGCGTCCACGGCCTCCGCGAGGGGGTCGCCGGCCGGGAGGTGGGGCCGTGCGAGAGCCATCCAGGGCAGCAGGAGCTTGATGCGCCGCAGGTGCTGGATGCGGGGTCGCGGCAGGTCGCGCCAGGTGCGGGCCTCCGCGGCCGCCTCAGCCGGGGTCAGGTCGATCAGGGCCAGCGCGTCCCGGCACAGGGCCGCCGGGTCGCCGCCGCGGCCCGGGCCGAACTGCCGGATCAAGTAGCCCCGTACGGCGGCCACTTCGACCGCGCGGTCCAGCTCGTGCGACCCCGCCCACTCGGCCGTGCGGTGGGTCGCGGCCAGTGCCACCCGGCCCCAGCGCAGCCGGGTCTCCTCGGGCAGCCAGTCCCCCTTCATCCGGCCGACGGCCAGGGTCCGCAGGGTCAGCGGATGCGGCTCGTCCAGCAGCGGCGGATCGGTGGCCAGCCAGGCCTCGATGTCCTCGAGCGCATGCCCGCCGGGCGGCACCGCGGTCAGCACCTGCCCCCGGGTCAGCAGCGCGACCAAGGCGCCCGTGAGGTGGACCTTGGCCGTGTGCCCCGCGTCGAAGGAGGCCACGGAGCGCCCGTACCGCTCGATCCGCCGCAGCCCGAGCCGCAGTTCCCCGACGGCGTAGACCTGTCCGGCGCGCGCGACCCCGCCGAGACAGCGGACCACGCACACGCCGCCCGTGACGTCGGCCTCCTCGACGGAGTACACCTGCAACTCGGCGATGGCCACCCCGGCCCCCCTTCCCCGGGCGGGAGGCTACCGCCTGCCGGCATCCGGCCGCCGCTCCGGGCGGGCTCCGCGGTCAGAGCGCCCCCTGAAGCCCGACCCGGCCGCAGATCACGCGAGGGGCAGCCGCCGAGGGGCCGGGTACCGCGGCGTGTCGAACCTCAGGACGACGGTCGGGGACCAGCCGTCCAGGTGCAGCGACCGCAGCCGGACACCGGCCGGCTCGGGCACCTCGTCGTCGTAGGGCTCGAAATCCGGCCCGTTGACGACGAACCCGTCCCGTCGGGTCATGCGGTCGGTGCCTCCAGGACCAGGCGGATCTCGGTGACCTGGTAGCCGGCGCGGTCGAAGGCCGCGGCCATGGGGGCGTTGACGGTGTCCGTGGTCGCGGTGATGCGCTCGGCGCCCGCGGCGGCGTGGAAGCGGGTGATCTCCGCCAGGACCTCGTCGATCAGGCCCCGGCCGCGCTGCTCCGGTACGACGCCCAGGTAGCCGACGTTGCGGTGGTACGGGGTCGCCGACGGGACGGCCAGGCCGGCGAGGGTGCCGTCCGGCAGCTCGGCGAGGCGCCACCAGGAACGCTCGCCCGGGCAGTCGAGGTAGAACGCGAGGTCCTCGCGGGCCAGCTGCTCGGCGTCCATCGAGCGCAGTTCGTTCTGCGTGGCGAGGTCGAGACTGCCGGCGGACACCCGGACGAACGCGTCGAGGAACTCCTCGTCGGTGCCCTCGCGGAACACCAGGCGCCCGGTGGGCTCGGCGGTCCCGGCGGCCGGGGGTACCCCCGGCGGTAGCTGGGGGAGGATCCACTCGTAGCGCAGCCGCTCGATCTCCCGGGTCAGACCCGCCTCGTAGGCGGCCTCCTGCCGCCAGGCGACGGCGTCGACCAGGTCGGGGGCGGTCCGCCAGCCGCCGGGCAGCGAGATGTTGTAGAGCGGGAGGTTGCCGAAGGCCTCGTGCCCGGCGGCCAGCAGGGCCGCGGCGACGCCCGCCGGGTCGGCCACGCAGGCGCGGACCTGGAGGCAGTCGAGCGCGATGGGCCGCTCGCTGTCGGCGCGGCCCCACCACAGCGCGCGGGCCAGGATCTCGCCGTTCTCGTCCTCGGCGAACCAGATCCACTCGGGGCGGAACCGGTTCCCGGCGAGCTCCTCGCGGATCGTCTCGGCGGACAGGGCTTCGACCGGGCCGTCGGCCGGGTAGGCGACGGCCCGGTCGAGGTCGGCGGGGTCTGCCGTGGCAGAGCGGTAGTTCATCCGGCGATGATCACACGGGGTGACCGGCCTGACCAGGGGTTTCGACCGGCCCCCGCACTCGGGGGCCGGCCGTCGTCCCGTTACGACCAGGTGATCAGGCGGCGCGGGTGCTCCAGGACGGCCGCGATGTCCGCCAGGAAGCGGGAGCCGAGCTCGCCGTCGATGAGCCGGTGGTCGAACGACAGCGCCAGGGTGGTGACCTGGCGCGCCTTCACCTTGCCCTTGTGGACCCACGGCTGGAGCTTGATCGCGCCGACCGCGAGGATCGCGGACTCGCCGGGGTTCAGGATGGGCGTACCGGTGTCGACGCCGAAGACGCCGACGTTGGTGATGGTGATGGTGCCGTTCTGCATGTCGGCGGGGGAGGTCTTGCCGTCGCGGGCCGTGGTGACCAGCTCGGACAGGGCCGTCGACAGCTCGGGCAGCGTCTTGGCGTGCGCGTCCTTGATGTTCGGGACGATCAGGCCGCGGGGGGTGGCCGCCGCGATGCCCAGGTTGACGTAGTGCTTGAGCACGATCTCCTGGGCCGCCTCGTCCCAGGACGCGTTGACGTCCGGGTTGCGGCGGATGGCCACCAGCACCGCCTTGGCGATGAGCAGCAGCGGGTTGATGCGCAGCCCTGCCAGGTCCGGGTCGGCCTTGAGCTCCTGGACCAGCTTCATCGTGCGGGTCACGTCGAACGTGATGAACTCGGTGACGTGCGGCGCGGTGAACGCGGAGCCGACCATGGCCTGGGCGGTGACCTTGCGGACGCCCTTGACCGGGATACGGGTCTCCCGCGCCGTCGCCTCGGCCGACACCGATGCCGCTGCCGGTGCAGGCACCGACGCCTGGACGGGCACCGCGGCGGCCGGAGCCGACGCGATCACGGCCTGCGGGGTGATCGCGGCCGCGGCGGCGGCGTGCACGTCCTCGCGGGTCACGACCCCGCCGTCCCCGGTGGGCACCACGGAGGCCAGGTCGATCCCGAGGTCCTTGGCGAGCTTGCGCACCGGCGGCTTCGCCAGCGGGCGCTCCCCGCCGGCGTGGCCGTTGCCGTTCATCCCGGCGGCCGCCGCGGCGGTGCCGGCCGGCGCGGCCGCGGCCGCGCCGGCCACGGCCTTGCGCGGGCGGCGCTTCGTGGAGGCCTGGGAGACGCCGTAACCCACCAGGACGGGCTGGCGGGCCGCGACGGCCGGCTCCTCGGCGGGAGCCGGGGCCGGGGCCGGGGCCGCGACCGGGGCGGCAACGGCGGCAGCCGGGGCCTCGGCCGGGGCCGGACCCGTCCGCACGGAGATGATCACCTGGCCGACGTCGACCGTGGTGCCCTCCTCGAAGAGCAGCGCGTGCACGACCCCGTCGAACGGGATCGGCAGCTCCACGGCCGCCTTCGCCGTCTCGACCTCGCAGACGACCTGGCCGTCGGTGACCGTGTCACCCGGCTGGACGTACCACTTGAGGATCTCGGCCTCGGTGAGGCCCTCGCCCACATCGGGCATCTTGAATTCGCGGATGGTCACAGGGCTCTCCTCAGTACGCCAGCGAGCGGTCGACGGCGTCGAGCACCCTGTCCAGGCCCGGCAGGTACTCGTCCTCCAGGCGGGCCGGCGGGTACGGGGCGTGGAATCCGCCCACGCGCAGCACCGGAGCCTCCAGGTGGTAGAAGCACCGCTCCGTGATGCGGGCGGCGATCTCCGCGCCCGTGCCCAGGAACACCGGGGCCTCGTGGACGACCACGAGCCGGCGGGTCTTCTCCACGGAGGCCTGCAGCCCGTCGAAGTCGATCGGGGACATCGAGCGCAGGTCCACGACCTCCACCGACTTGCCCTCCTCGGCCGCCGCGGCCGCCGCCTCCAGGCAGACCTTCACCATCGGGCCGTAAGCCGCCAGGGTGATGTCCGAGCCCTCCCGCGCCACCCGCGCCGCGTGCAGGGCGTCCGGGATGGCGTCGGTGTCGACCTCGCCCTTGTCCCAGTAGCGCCGCTTCGGCTCGAAGAAGATCACCGGGTCGTCGCTGAGGATCGCCTGCTGGAGCATCCAGTACGCGTCGCTCGCGTTCGACGGGGAGACCACCTTCAGGCCCGGGACGTGCGCGAACAGCGCCTCGGGGGACTCCGAGTGGTGCTCCACCGCGCCGATGCCGCCCGCGTACGGGATGCGGACGACGACCGGCATCTTGACCTTGCCCAGCGCCCGCGCGTGCATCTTCGCGAGCTGCGTGACGATCTGGTCGTACGCGGGGAAGACGAACCCGTCGAACTGGATCTCCACCACCGGGCGGTAGCCGCGCAGCGCCAGGCCGATCGCCGTGCCGACGATGCCGGACTCGGCGAGCGGGGTGTCGATGACCCGCTCCTCGCCGAAGTCCTTCTGGAGCCCGTCGGTGATCCGGAAGACACCGCCCAGCTTGCCGACGTCCTCGCCCATGATCAGGACCTTCGGGTCCGTCTCCAGGGCCTTGCGCAGGGACTCGTTGAGCGCCTTCGCGATCGACATCTTCTCGACAGCCATCAGTGACCCTCCTCGAAGGACGCGAGGTAGGCGGCGAACTGGGCGCGCTCCTCGTCGACGAGCGCGTGCCCGTCCGCGTAGACGTTCTCGAAGATCGCCATCGTGTCCGGGTCGGGCATGGCGCGCACGACCTCGCGCACCCGCTTGCCCAGTGTCTCGCTCTCGGCCTCCAGGGCCTCGAAGAAGGCCTCGTCGGCGCCGCCGCTGGCCAGCAGGTAGGTCCTCAGGCGCAGGATCGGGTCCTTCGACTCCCAGGCCGCCGTCTCCTCGTCCCGCCGGTACTTCGTCGGGTCGTCGGAGGTGGTGTGCGCACCCATCCGGTACGTGAACGCCTCGACCAGGGTCGGGCCCTCGCCGCGGCGCGCCCGCTCCAGCGCCCAGCGGGTGACCGCGAGGCAGGCCAGGACGTCGTTGCCGTCCACGCGGACGCCCGGGAAGCCGAAGCCCTGGGCGCGCTGGTACAGCGGCACGCGCATCTGGCGCTCGGTCGGCTCGGAGATCGCCCACTGGTTGTTCTGGCAGAAGAACACCACGGGGGAGTTGTAGACGGCCGAGAAGGTGAACGCCTCGGCGACATCGCCCTGGCTGGACGCGCCGTCGCCGAAGTAGGCGATGACCGCGGAGTCCGCGCCGTCCTTGGCCACACCCATCGCGTAACCGGTCGCGTGCAGCGTCTGCGAGCCGATGACGATCGTGTACAGGTGGAAGTTGTTGGTGTTCGGGTCCCAGCCGCCGTGGTTCACACCGCGGAACATGCCGAGCAGGTTCGTCGGGTCGACGCCGCGGCACCAGGCCACACCGTGCTCGCGGTACGTCGGGAACACGTAGTCGTCGTCGCGCAGCGCGCGGCCGGAGCCGATCTGAGCGGCCTCCTGCCCGAGCAGCGAGGCCCACAGACCCAGTTCGCCCTGACGCTGCAGGGCCGTCGCCTCGCCGTCGAAACGGCGGGTCAGGACCATGTCGCGGTAGAGCCCGCGCAGGTCCTCGGTGGTGATGTCCTCGACGAAGGACAAGAACTCCGCAGCATCGGGATTGTCTGCGGCGCTGACCCGTTCCCCTTCGGGCGTCAGCAGCTGTACGAGCTGGGGCTCGGCGTTCTGCACGGTGGCGACAGCCTTGGCAGCGGGGGCCTTGGCGGCGCTCGCCGCGCCTGCCGCCCGCTTGGTGCCGCTGCTGCGTCGCGGCTTGCGCGCGGCAGTGCTCTCCACGGTCACGTGTTGCTCCTCCGTCGGTCCGGCTCCCGGGTTCTCCGGGGTCCAGTGCGGCTCACCTGGATCCGTACCAGCGCACGGGGTGGGTGCGCGTCGTGTGCGGATTCAGGCGTGACAGGTGCCCCGGCAAGTGCCCTGCGCAATGCACGTTACCCAGTACGCCGCATATCTGCGAAACCCCACTTGACCTGCGTTTTTGCTTGGATTTCCAAGTAAATCCGCAGTGCGGGGAACAACTACTGGTCACAGCCTTGCAGGGGGCCGGAACAACGGCACGTTATCCCGGGTAACGACGGCAGGGAAGGGGTGAGTGTGTGAAACTGAGTTCGTGCGCGAAGACGGAAAAATCAAGGTATTCCTCCTGGACGACCACGAAGTGGTACGTCGCGGTGTCCATGAGCTCCTTTCGGTCGAAGAGGACATCGAGATCGTCGGCGAGGCCGGTACCGCCGCGGACGCACTGGCCCGTATCCCCGCCACCCGGCCCGACGTGGCCGTGCTCGACGTGCGCCTGCCGGACGGCAGCGGAGTGGAGGTCTGCCGCGAGGTCCGCTCCCGGGACGAGGACATCAAATGCCTGATGCTGACGTCGTTCGCCGACGACGAGGCGCTGTTCGACGCGATCATGGCCGGGGCCTCGGGCTACGTGCTCAAGGCGATCCGCGGCAATGAGCTGCTGAGTGCGGTACGGGACGTCGCGGCCGGCAAGTCGCTGCTGGACCCGGTCGCCACGGCGCGCGTGCTGGAGCGGCTGCGCGACGGCAAGAACGGCAAGGCCGACGACCGGCTGGCCAACCTCACCGAGCAGGAGCGGAAGATCCTCGACCTGATAGGCGAGGGCCTGACCAACCGCGTCATCGGCGAGCGCCTGCACCTGGCCGAGAAGACCATCAAGAACTACGTCTCCAGCCTGCTGTCCAAGCTGGGCATGGAGCGCCGCTCCCAGGCCGCCGCGTACGTGGCCCGGCTGCAGGCCGAGAACCGCGCCTGAGCGGCAGCGGCGCGTGATGCGGCCGCTCCTCGCGTGACACGGCCGTTCCCTTCGGGACCAACGTCCCGGATCGTCGGGGCGGCTTCCTCTTTTCCGGCGGAGTGTCCGTACCGGAGAGTGGACGCATGTCACCGGAGGAACTCCACGCCATCGAACTGCTACGCCGGGTGCCGTACGGCAGGGTGGCCACCAGCATGCGCGCGCTGCCCTTCCTCGCCCTCGCCCGCCACGTCGTGGTGGACGGCAAGGTCGTCCTGAGAATGCACGCCGGCTTCGGCTACCACCAGGCCTGCAACGGCAGCGTGGTGGCCTACGGGGCCGACAACTCCAATTCCCGCGACTCCCGTTTGTGGTCCGTGCAGTTCACCGGGACCGCGCAGACCATCGAGCCGACCGCGCGTGAACTCGAACTATTCGGGCCGGTCCCGCATTTCGCGGACGGTGCGGTGTTCGACCCCGTCTACATGCGTATCGAGCCCCAGTTCGTCACCGTGCACTCCCTGGTCTGCAATCCGGACCGGGAGCACCAGCATGCCCTCTGACCTGCACATTCACCGATGAACGCGGACGGGCCCGGCGGAATTGAATTCCGCCGGGCCCGTTCACTCGAAGTGCCTAAGGCTCTTCCACCGGATTCGGCGTCTCCACCGGCGGAGTCACGATCTTCGACGGCGGCGTCTTCGTCGGCGGCGTCTTCGACGGAGTGGCCGAGGGCGACGACGACGGGCTGGACGACGGCGAGTACGACGGGCTGGGGCTCTGCGTGAACCTGCTGCGGGTCGGCGCCGGCGAGAAGTCCTCCGACGAGCGCGTCGACGGCGTCTCGTGCGACGGCGTGCTCTGCTGCTCGGTCGGGGTGCTCGGCTGGTTGCTCGAGGAACTCTGGACGGCGGGCGGAGTGCTGTCGTCCTTGCCCTTGTGCGACACCGAGTTGACGGCGTACGCCACGCCGCCGGCGATCGCGACGATCGCCAGCACCGCGAACAGCCACAGCTTCCAGCGGCTGCTGCCGCGGTCGTCGTAGCCGTCGTAGCCGTCGCGGCCGCCCGGTCCACCGCCGTGGCCGCGGTTGTCGTACCCGCCACCGCCGGGGAAGGCCGAGCCGTCGTCCGGGTTCAGCGGCGGCACCATCGGCTGCTGGAACTGCGAGGTCGTGGCGTGCGCCGGGTAATTCTGCTGGCCGCCGGCCGGGCCCATCGGCATCGCCGTGGTCTGCGCCGCGCCGCCGCGCCCGTGCGGCAGGGCCATGGCGACCGGACCGGTGTTCCAGGTTCCCGTGTTCGGTCCCTGGTCGTGCAGCATCTGCAGCGCGTACTGGACCAGCCCGCGCATCTCCTCGGCGCTCTGGAACCGGTCGTCCGGGTCCTTGGCGAGGGAGCGCATGACGAGGCCGTCGAGCTCCTGCGGGATGTGGTGGCCCTCCGGCAGCTGCGAGGGCGGCACCGGCGCGTCCTGCACGTGCTGGTAGACCACCGACAGCGGGGTCTCGCCCGTGAACGGGGGCCGCAGCGCGAGCAGTTCGTACAGCAGGCAGCCGGTCGCGTACAGGTCGGAGCGGTGGTCCACCGCCTTGCCGAGCGCCTGCTCGGGCGACAGGTACTGCGGAGTGCCCATGACCATGCCGGTCTGGGTCATCGTCGACTGGGCGCCGTGCAGGGCGCGGGCGATGCCGAAGTCCATCACCTTCACCGCGCCGGAGTCCGTGATGATGACGTTGGCCGGCTTGATGTCGCGGTGCACGATGCCGTGCTGGTGCGAGTACGCGAGCGCCTCGAGCACGCCCGAGACGATGATCAGCGCCTGCTCGGGGCCGGGCGCCTCCGCGCTGATCAGCAGGTCGCGGATGGTGCGGCCCTCGACCAGCTCCATGACGATGTACGGGACCGTGCTGGGGCCGACCTTGTCCTCGCCGGAGTCGTACACGGCGACGACGGCGTGGTGGTTGAGCCCGGCGACCGACTGTGCCTCACGCGTGAAGCGGGCCTTGGAGACCGGGTCCTCGGCGAGGTCGGGGCGCAGCAGCTTCACGGCGACGGTCCGGCCCAGCCGGACGTCCTCGGCGGCGAACACCTCCGCCATGCCGCCGCGGCCCAGGCGGTGGGTGAGCCGGTAGCGGCCGTCGCCGACCAGGCCGCCGGCGCCCCAGTGCTCAGGACTCTCGGCCATCCCGGCGCCGTTTCCCTCGGGTTCGGGTGCCATCAGTCCTCGCCGTCGTCTCTCTCGGCCGCCGCTCAGCGGTAGGTCCTTTTCGGGTGCTCCGATGAACGCTACAGCCTCGGAACAGGTCGCCGTTCGGACAATGGCGCGCCGTGGCCTTGTGGTCACGGAACGGGCACCTGGCTTGACGTGTGCTTGCCCTCCGGCAGACTGGGCGCGACATGCGCTCAGCCAGAGGCGTAGGGACACATCCCGAGGGGAAGCAACAGTCATGAGCCAGGACGGCACTCAGGGCCAATACGCGGGCGGCTCTCTGGCCGGTGGCCGTTACCAGCTAAGGGACTTGCTGGGTGCGGGCGGCATGGCGTCCGTGTACTTGGCGTACGACTCGGCGCTCGACCGGCAGGTCGCCATCAAGACCCTGCACAGTGATCTCGGCCGCGAACAGTCGTTCCGCGAGCGCTTCCGCCGTGAGGCGCAGGCTGTAGCGAAACTGTCGCACACGAACATTGTCTCGGTCTTCGACACGGGCGAAGGCGAAGTGACGTTCAGCGGTCCCGGGGCGGGCGACGCCGCGGTGATGCCGTACATCGTCATGGAGTACGTGGAGGGCCAGCCGCTCGGCTCCGTGCTCGATGCGGACATCCGCCAGTACGGGGCGATGCCGGCGGACAAGGCGCTGAAGGTGACGGCCGACGTGCTGGCCGCGCTGGAGACCAGCCACGAGATGGGCCTGGTCCACCGCGACATCAAGCCCGGCAACGTGATGATGACCAAGCGCGGCGTGGTCAAGGTGATGGACTTCGGCATCGCCCGGGCCATGCAGTCGGGCGTCACCTCGATGACGCAGACCGGCATGGTCGTCGGCACCCCGCAGTACCTGTCGCCCGAGCAGGCCCTGGGGCGCGCCGTCGACGCCCGCTCCGACCTCTACTCGGTCGGCATCATGCTGTTCCAGCTGCTGACGGGCCGGATCCCGTTCGACGCCGACTCGCCACTGGCGATCGCGTACGCGCACGTGCAGGAGGAGCCGGTCGCCCCGTCCTCCATCAACCGGTCCATCACGCCGGCGATGGACGCGCTGGTGGCGCGGGCGCTGAAGAAGAACCCGAACGAGCGCTTCCCCACCGCCGCCGCGATGGCCGACGAGGTCGCGCGGGTGCTGTCGGCCGGTCAGACCGGCGCCCCGGCCATCGTCCCGGGCGCGCACACGGGCGCCAGCGGGGCGGGCGTGGGCTCGGCCGTGTTCCCGCCGCTGGACTCCGGGTTCCAGGCGCCGACGGCCCAGTCGGTCCAGCAGCCGTACGCTCCGACTTCGACGCAGTCCCCGTACGCACCGCAGACCCCGCCGCCGGTGGCGCAGCCGCACGGGCAGGGCGGGTACGCGTACCCGCCCCAGCAGCAGCCGGTCTCGCACCAGCAGCAGTACGCGCCGCAGACCCCGCCGCCGTTCACCATCTCGCCGGCGGCCACCGCGGCCCCGGCCGGCGGGGGCTCCGGGAGCGGCGACAAGCGGAACATGCCGGTGATCGTGGGCGCGATCGCGGTGGCGCTGCTGGCCGTCGGCGGTCTGATCGCGGCGATCTCGATGAACGGCGACGACAAGGACAAAAAGGCCGATCCCACCCCCGGGGCATCGGGGTCCGCTTCACCCAAGGCCACCTTCAAGGGTCCGGACCCCTCGCGCACGATCGACCCGGCCAAGTGCAAGGACCCGGTCAAGTCCTACAGCGACGCCAACAAGTACTCGGCGCCGGACCTGACCTACAAGAACCTGCTCTCGGTGAAGGCGTGCATCCAGGCCTCCGGCGGCAAGTACAAGATCGTCGAGAAGGACGAGGCCGTGTACGGCAAGGACATGGTGCTCGAACAGAACCCGCGGGCCGGGGACAAGATCGACAAGGAAGGCACGGAGTACACGCTGACCGTGTCGACCGGCAACGCGGAGTAGTCCGGAGCGATCCGGATCGGCCCCGGGCGGCGTCGGCGCCGCCCTTCGCGACACACCCGGCATCCCGGGCGACCCAGACGGGGCGCCCGGGATGCCTGTTTTGCCCCATTATGTAAACCTGAGCAAAACATTGGTCGCCCGGGACGGGAGGCGCTCCCCGTGACTCGACGCCTCCGCGCGCAGCGCTGGCTGGCCGGGGCCGCAGTGGCCGCCGCCGCGCTGTCCCCCGCCTCGTCCACTTCGTCCACTTCGTCTGGCTCGTCCGCCTCATCTGCTTTGTCCGCCTTGTCTGCCTCGTCCGCCGCCGCCTCGTCCCCCGCCGGCCTCGCCGCGGCCGTCCGCCCGCTCGCCCCGGCCGGCTCCGCCGCGGGTGCCGGCAGGGCCCCGAGGCCCGATCCGGCCGACACCGCCGACACCTCCGGCACCGACCCGGTGGCCGACGTCCCCCATGAGGCGTACGAGGAGCTGGCCGGCAGTGCCGCCGGAGTCGGGCGGGAGCGGCCCGGGCGGCCGGCGGCCGAGCCCGCGAACCCGGAGACGGTGCTGGCGGCCCGCCCCCTCCCGGTGCGCCCGCACCACCGGCCGCTCGCCCCGCAGCCGGTCCGGCCCGTCCGGCCGGCACCGCAGAGCCCCCCGCCCGCGGTCACCGCTCTCGGCACCGGGCCGAACGAGCGCGCCGCCGATCTGGCCGCGCACATACTGCCGCTCGGCGCCGGATTCGCCCTGATGGGGCTGGGCCTGGGCTACCTCGGGATACGGCTGCGCAAGGGCCTCTGACCCCGTCTCAGGCGGGACGCGGGGCCCCTCCTCCCCCTTCCGGCCTACGCCTCAGGACGGTTGCGGCTCCCGGCATACTCGGTATACATACTGAGTATGTCAATCCGCCACGGCCTTCTCGCCCTGCTGGAAAGAGGCCCTCGGTACGGCTCTCAGCTGCGTACCGAGTTCGAATCCCGCACTGGCTCCACCTGGCCGCTCAACGTCGGGCAGGTGTACACCACCCTCGCCCGCCTGGAACGCGACGGCCTCGTCGCACCCGGTGGCGAGGACGCCGCCGGGCACACCCTGTACGCCATCACCGACTCCGGACGCGCCGAACTGCACCAGTGGTACGAGCGCCCGGTCGACCGCACCAACCCGCCCCGCGACGAGCTCTCCATCAAGCTCGCCATGGCCGTCGGCGCCCCCGGCGTGGACATCCGCGCCGTCATCCAGGCCCAGCGGCACGCCACGATCAAGGCGATGCAGGACTACACCCGCCTCAAGGCGCAGGCGCTCGCCGCGATCGAGAGCGGGAAGTCCCGCGAGCGCGACGACGTGGCCTGGCTGCTGGTCCTGGAACAGCTGATCTTCCAGACCGAGGCCGAGGCCCGCTGGCTCGACCACTCGGAAGCACGGCTCGTACGGCTCTCCCTGCCGGCCGACCGGAGAGCCGAGTCCGACCCGCCGCAGGCCGCCGACACCGTCGCCGTCACCGACACCGTCGCCGTCACCGCACCGCAGCCCCGCGCCTCCCGCACGCCGCGGAGCTGACGCCACCACCGTCCCAGGGGGGACCTCCATGCCTGACCAGCAGTCCGCACCCCACATACAGCCCGTACCGCCCGCCCGGCCCGCCCAGCCCGTCCTGCAGCTCGACAAGCTCACCCGCACGCACGGCAGCGGCGCCACCGAGGTGCACGCCCTGCGCGGCATCGACCTGGCCGTGTACCCCGGCGAACTCGTCGCCGTCATGGGCCCCTCCGGCTCCGGCAAGTCCACGCTGCTCACCCTGGCCGGCGGCCTCGACACGCCCACCAGCGGCCACGTCATCGTCGAGGGCACCGACATCACCACCGCGAACCGCAGGCAACTGGCCGCGCTGCGCCGCCGCAGCATCGGGTACGTCTTCCAGGACTACAACCTGATCCCGGCGCTCACCGCCGCGGAGAACGTGGCCCTGCCCCGTGAACTCGACGGGACCTCCGCCCGCAAGGCCCGCGTCTCCGCGCTGGCGGCACTGGAGGAGATGGGCCTCGGGCAGCTCGCCGACCGCTTCCCCGACGAGATGTCCGGCGGCCAGCAGCAGCGCGTGGCCATCGCCCGCGCCCTCGTCGGCGACCGCCGCCTGGTCCTCGCGGACGAGCCCACCGGCGCCCTCGACTCCGAGACCGGCGAATCCGTCCTCGCCCTGCTGCGCTCGCGCTGCGACGCGGGCGCCGCCGGCATCCTCGTCACCCACGAACCGCGGTTCGCGGCCTGGGCGGACCGCGTGGTCTTCCTGCGCGACGGCAGCGTGGTCGACGAGACCCTGCGCAGCCAGGCCGACTCGCTGCTCTCGGGGCAGGCGGCCGGCCGGTGAAGTTCTCGTACCACGCGTGGATCGCGGCCATCCGGATCGCCCGCCGCGACGCCTGGCGGGCCAAGGGCCGCAGCGTCCTCGTCCTCGCGATGATCGCCCTGCCGATCATCGGCGTGAGCGCCGCCGACCTCACCCTGCGCAGTGCGCAGCTCACCCCCGAGCAGTCCGTCTCCCGTCAGATCGGCGCGGCGGATGCCCGGCTGAGCGATTCGGGCCTCTCCGGGCCCGTCTACCAGGACACCTCGGGCGGGAACTCCACGCCCGTGGGCGGCTACGACAAGTACGACCCCACCTCGGAGCCGGATCCGAAGCGCCTCACCTCGGTGATCCCGCCGGGTGCCCAGTTCCTCAAGGACAGCACGGCGCACGCCAAGATCCGCACCCGGTACGGCCTGCTGGACACCGATCTGCGCGAGATCGACGCGGCCGACCCGCTGGTCAAGGGCATGATCACGGTGAAGCGCGGACGGCTGGCCCAGGAGGCGGGCGAGGTCGTCGCCACGACCGCCTTCCTGAAGGAGTCCGGCTTCTTCGTGGGCTCCGAGTTCCGCGCACGCGGCTCGGACACCTGGTACCGGATCGTGGGCGCGTACGAGCTGCCCTCCGAGCTCAAGAAGACCGAGATCCTCGCCCCGCCCGGAACCCTGATGACCCCGCTCGACAAGGCCCTCCAGGCCTCCGGGGCCCCGGGGGTGGTCGCTCAAGACACCTACCTGGTCAAGGTCGGCGGCGATGGTTTCACGTGGAACATGGTCAAGGAGCTCAACGCGAAGAGCGTGCAGGTCGTCTCCCGCGCCGTGCACCTCGACCCGCCGGCCGACTCCGAGGTGCCGTACATCGTCCAGCAGAAGGAGCTTGGCTACTACAGCCCGAACGACAAGCTCCCGACCACGGAACTGGCAGTCCTGGCCACCGTCGTCGGCCTCGCGATGCTGGAGATCTGCCTGCTCGCCGGTCCGGCCTTCGCGGTCGGCGCCCGGCGCTCGCGCCGCCAGCTCGGCCTGGTCGGCGCCAACGGCGGCGACCGGCGCCACATCCGGGCCATCGTGCTCTCCGGCGGCCTCGTGATCGGCGCCGCGGCCGCCGTCAGCGGCACGGTCATCGGCGTCGCCCTCACCGTGGGGCTGCGGCCGGTGCTGGAGGAGTATCTCGGCCTGCGCTTCGGCGGCTTCGAGTTCCGCCCGCTGGAAATCCTCGGCATCGCCCTGCTCGCCGTCGTCACCGGCCTGCTGGCCGCGATCGTCCCTGCCGTCACCGCCTCCCGGCAGACCGTGCTGGCCTCCCTGACCGGCCGCCGCGGTGTCCGCCGGTCCAACCGGGTGCTGCCCGTCATCGGCCTGATCGCCCTCGCCGCCGGCGCCGCGATCGCCCTCTACGGCACGGCCTCCCGGATGGGCGCCACCGTCGTCGCGGGCGGCAGCGCCATCGCCGAGCTGGGCATCGTCGCCCTCACCCCGGTGCTGGTCGGCCTGTTCGGGCGGCTCGGGCGCTGGCTGCCGCTGTCGCCGCGGCTCGCGCTGCGCGACGCCGTACGCAACCGGGGCCGTACGGCCCCCGCCGTGGCCGCCGTCCTGGCCGCCGTCGCCGGCACCGTCGCCGTGGCCACGTACGAGCACAGCATGGAGGTGCAGGCCCGCCACGAGTACGTCGCCGATCTCCCGGCCGGCGCAGGGATGGTGGCGCTCCACGAGCTCGGCCGCACCAAGGACATGCCCGCCGTCCGCGAGGCCCTGACGCAGGAACTCCCGCTGTCCGTAAGGGCGGACGTGGACTACATCACGTACGGCAAGCCCGGCTGCGAGCAGTTCGCCCGCTCCGAAGGCTGCGGCCGCGCCGACATCATGCGGCCCAAGGAGCAGCGCTGCCCGCTCTACGAGGCCAAGAACGGGCCCTCCTCGTTCAGCCCGGCAGAGGCGAAGGCGCTGCGCAAGGACCCTCGGTGCCAATTCAAGCGCCACTCCGCGCAGTTCGCCGTGGTCGTCGCCGACGAGAAGCTGCTGACGGCGCTCGCGGTCACCGATCCGGGCGCGGTGTCCGCCCTGAAGGCCGGCAAGGGCGTCTCCTTCGAGAAGAACAACGTCAAGGACGACAAGGTCACGGTGCGGCTGATCGACAACAAGAACGGCGGCAGCTTCGAGCGGGGTGTCGATCCGAAGGGGGAGGACAAGGTCTTCGCCGTCCACCAGACGTCCGACACCACGGAGGGGTACGGCATCGAGCTCATCCTGCCGCCCGCCGCTGCCAAGAGCGCCGGGCTGACCACCCTGCCGTTCGCCTCGTACTTCACCCTGGACGGACAGGCCACCAGCAAGCAGCGGCAGCGGGTGGCCGGGCGGATCGACCAGATCGGCGTCGAGGCCCCCGTCACCATCGAGGCCGGCTACCAGGCCAAGGCCGACGTGGCCCTGCTGGCCCTCACCGTCTTCGCCGGCCTCGTCACCATCGGCGCGGCCGGCATCGCCACCGGACTCGCGCAGGCCGATGCCGAGGCCGATCTGAAGACCCTGGCGGCGGTCGGCGCGCCGCCGCGGGTGCGGCGCACGCTCAGCGGCTTCCAGTGCGGGGTGGTGGCCCTGATGGGCGTGGTCCTGGGCTCGGCGGCGGGCATCCTGCCGGCGGTCGGCCTGCGGCTCGTCCAGCGGCGGGAGACGGAACACCTCATGGAGATGTCCGGCGGCGCGGACGACGTGCTGTACGTGCCGATCGCGGTGCCGTGGGAGACCCTCGGCGGGCTGCTGATCGTGGTCCCGCTGGGCGCGGCCCTGCTGGCGGCCCTGGTCACGAAGTCCAGCGGCGCCCTGGCCCGGCGCGCAGCAGGCTGACGGTCACTGTGCGTTCACGCCCCCGTACAGGGTGGATCACGCCCGTACGGGGGCACACCGTGTGAGTACGAAGGCGTGCGAGAGAATGACTGGCATGGAGATGCCGAGGAGTGAACGGTCGCAGGACAGCCCCCCGCACGTCCTGATCGTGGGGCAGGACGGGATGGCGGTCGGCGGCGCCGATGACGAGTCGCGCGAGGTCCCGGTGACGGAGATGGTCGAACAGCCCGCCAAGGTCATGCGGATCGGCAGCATGATCAAGCAACTTCTGGAAGAGGTACGCGCCGCACCTCTGGACGAGGCCAGCCGGGTCCGTCTCAAGGACATCCACGCAGCGTCCGTGAAGGAGCTGGAGGACGGTCTGGCTCCGGAACTGGTCGAGGAACTGGAGCGCCTGTCCCTGCCGTTCACGGAGGAGGCCATTCCGTCCGAGGCGGAACTGCGCATCGCGCAGGCCCAGTTGGTGGGCTGGCTGGAGGGCCTGTTCCACGGCATCCAGACGGCCCTGTTCGCGCAGCAGATGGCCGCGCGGGCCCAGCTGGAGCAGATGCGCCGGGCCCTTCCGCCGGGCGCCCCGACGGACGAGGAAGACGTCCACGGCGCCATCCGCTCGGGCCCCTACCTGTAACCGCGGCACCCCCGGGGCCCGGCCGAGGCCGGGCCCCGGGTCACGCCGTGGGCAAGCACCGGGTAAGTGCTCCTCCCCGCAGGGAACATGGCCCGCGCATACTCGGGGGCATGAGCTACGACGCAATCGTCCTGGCCGGCGGGGCGGCCCGCCGCCTCGGAGGCGCGGACAAACCCGCCCTCCACGTCGGCGGCCGCGCCCTCCTCGACCGTGTCCTCGACGCCTGCGCCGACGCCGCGACCACCGTCGTGGTCGGCGGCCGCCGCCCCACCGCGCGCCCGGTCCGCTGGACCCTCGAGGACCCGCCCGGCGCCGGCCCCGTGGCCGCCCTGGACGCCGGTCTGCGCCAGACCACCGCCGAGCTGGTCCTCGTGCTCTCCGCCGACCTCCCGTTCCTCGACCGGGCCACGGTCCACACCCTCCTCCACGCCCCCGCCCCCGAAGGCGACGGCGCCCTGCTGCGCGATCCCGCCGGCCGCGACCAGCCCCTCGTCGCGGCCTACCGCGCCGAACCCCTGCGCCGCGAGATCGCCCTCCTGGCGACCGAGCACGGCAGTCTCTCCGGGCTCCCGCTGCGCGCCCTCACCGCCGAGCTGGATCTGGCCAAGGTGACGGACACTGCGCCACTCGCCTCCTTCGACTGCGACACCTGGGACGATCTCGCAGCCGCCCGCGCCAGGATCAGGGAGCATGGAACCGTGCTGGACCAATGGATCACCGCCGTCAAGACCGAGCTGGGCATCGACGTCGCCGTCGACACCAAGACCCTGCTCGACCTCGCCCGCGACGCCGCGCACGGCGTCGCCCGCCCCGCCGCCCCCCTGACCACCTTCCTGGTCGGCTACGCGGCCGCCCAGGCCGAAGCCACCGGCACCGACCCGGCCACCGCCGTCGCCGAGGCCTCCCGCAAGGCCGCCGACCTGGCGCTGCGCTGGGCCGCCGAGGCCGAGGCCGAGGCCGAACAGAACGGTTCAGGATGACCCCCACCGACGCCGACCACGCCCTCCAGGCCCTCGACGAGGCCCTGGCCCTGGTCAACCGCGACCCCCGGTCCGGCGCGGCCGGCGGCCACCGCGCCGCCGCCTGGCCGCAGGCCCGGGAGGCCGCCGCCCGGGCCGGCTCCGGCATCCGGCCCCAGACCCACCGGGTCCCCCTCGCCGACGCGCTCGGCGAGGTGCTGGCCCAGTCCCTGGACGCCCTCACCGATCTGCCGTCCTTCGACACCTCCGCCATGGACGGCTGGGCCGTCGCCGGCCCCGGCCCCTGGACCGTCCGCCCCGGCGGCGGGGTGCTGGCCGGCACCGACCGCCCCGAGCCGCTGGCCGACGGCGAGGCCGTACGGATCGCCACCGGCGCCCGGATCCCCGCCGACACCACCGCGGTGATCCGCAGCGAGCACTCCCGCGAGTCCGGCACCCAGCTGTACGCCGAGCGGACCGTCCTCACCGGCCAGGACATCCGCCCGCGGGGCCAGGAATGCCGCTCCGGCGACCTGCTGCTGCCCGCCGGCTCCCTCGTCACCCCGGCCGTCCTGGGCCTCGCCGCGGCCGCCGGGTACGACGAGCTCACCACCCGGCCCCGGCCCCGCGTCGAGATCCTGGTGCTCGGCGACGAGCTGCTCACCGAAGGCCGCCCGCACGACGGCCTGATCCGGGACGCCCTGAGCCCCATGCTCGGCCCCTGGCTCACCCGGCTCGGCGCCGAGGTCACCGCCACCCGGCGGCTCGGCGACGACCCCGCCGGGGCCAAGGCCCTGCTGGACGCCGTCACGGGCTCCGACGCCGACCTGGTCCTCACCACCGGCGGCACCGCATCCGGCCCGGTCGACCACGTCCACCCCGTCCTGCGCGAGGCCGGCGCCGAGCTGCTGGTCGACGGGGTCGCCGTACGCCCCGGGCACCCCATGCTGCTGGCCCGGCTCGGCGACGGGGGCCCCGGCCATGACTCGGTCCGCCACCTGGTCGGCCTGCCCGGCAACCCGCTCGCCGCCGTCTCCGGGCTGCTGACCCTCGCCGAACCGCTGCTGCGCGCCCTCGCCGGCCGCCGCCAGCGCCCCCGGTACACGGTCCCGGTGCAGGGCGACGTACCCGGCCACCCGTACGACACCCGGCTCGTGCCCGTCCTGCTGACCGACGAGCACGCCGTGCCGCTGCGCTACAACGGCCCCGCGATGCTGCGCGGCGTGGCCGCCGCCGACGGGCTGGCCGTCGTACCGCCGCACGGCGCGCACGACGGGCAGGACCTGGAGATCCTCGATCTGCCGTGGGTCTCCGGAGGATGTTTCACGTGAAACTGCACGGCCAGGACGCGATGGCCCGGGGCGCCGACGAGAAGCTCGTCTCACGGCGCGTCAAACTGCCCAAGCGCGTCGTGGAGAAGCCGCTCCGGCAGGTCGGCAAACGCCTGTTGACGAGCGAGAGCGGGGCCGGCTGCTGGGGCTCTCGGTGCTGAGCCCCAGCGCAGGCACGGTGATGGAGGGCCTGATCCACCAGGGCAGCGGGCTCGACCTGGCCGAACGGCCCGTGCGGAAGGCCGAGGTCGGCAAGGGCGTACGCGAGACGGACGACCTGGTGGTGAGCGTGCTGCGCGGCCACCGGCTGCTCGCGTACGACGACCCGCACGCGAGCCCGCTGCAGCTGACGGACCGTCTCATCACCATCGTGCGGGCGACGCCGTTCGCCTCGCCGCCGGTGACACGGGGACCTGCGGACTAGCCGACCCGGCGCGGAGGTGGCGTACTCTCCGGGCCATGCATGCGATCACCATCGAACAGCCCGGCGGCCCCGAGGCCCTCGTCTGGGCCGAGGTACCCGATCCGGTGGCCGGCGAGGGCGAGGTCCTCGTCGACGTCGCGGCGAGCGCCGTGAACCGCGCCGACATCCTCCAGCGCCAGGGGTTCTACGATCCCCCGCCCGGCGCCTCCCGTTATCCCGGCCTGGAGTGTTCGGGGCGGATCGCCGCCATCGGGCCGGGGGTGTCCGGCTGGGCGGTGGGCGACGAGGTGTGCGCGCTGCTCGGCGGCGGCGGGTACGCGGAGCGGGTGGCCGTCCCGGCGGGCCAGCTGCTGCCGGTCCCGGCCGGCGTGGACCTGGTGACGGCCGCGGCGCTGCCCGAGGTGGTCTGCACCGTGTGGTCGAACGTGTTCATGGTGGCCCGTCTGCGCCCCGCCGAGACGGTGCTGGTGCACGGCGGCTCCAGCGGCATCGGCACGATGGCGATCCAGCTGGCGAAGGCGGTCGGCGCGACGGTGGCCGTGACGGCCGGCGGCCCGGAGAAGCTGGCCCGCTGCAAGGAGCTGGGCGCGGACATCCTGATCGACTACCGCGAGCAGGACTTCGTGGAGGAGCTGCGGGCCGCGACGGGCGGCGCCGGCGCGGACGTGATCCTGGACATCATGGGCGCGAAGTACCTGGCCCGGAACCTGGACGCCCTGGCCGTGAACGGACGGCTCGCGGTGATCGGACTCCAGGGCGGGGTGAAGGCCGAGCTCAACCTGGGCGCGCTGCTGGCGAAGCGAGCGGCGATCACGGCGACCTCGCTGCGGGCACGGCCGCTGGAGGAGAAGGCGGCCATCGTCGCCGCCGTACGGGAGCACGTGTGGCCGCTGGTGGAGGCGGGCCGGATCCGCCCGGTCGTGCACACCGCGTTCCCGATGCGCGACGCGGCCGAGGCGCACCGGACCATGGAGTCGAGCACGCACGTCGGCAAGCTCCTGCTGACCACCTGAGCGGCCCGGCCGCCTGAACGGCCGCCCGGCTGCTGTCTGAGCGCGGCGGCGATGAGCCCCACCGGGGCGTCCCGGGGGACCGGGGCGCCCTGGAGCAGGTGCCTCGTCCCGCGCGAGAACGCCGGGCGGGTCGTCATGGACGACAAGGCGTGGTGGCCCGGGCGGCCCGCCAGGCCGGCCGGCTGGGCCACCGGCTGACCCACCCGGTGGCGGTGTCCCTGCGCAACGCCGCCCTCCGCCCGGCCCCGTCCGGGGCCACGGTCAAGGCCGTCCTGCGCCATGCGGACCGGACCCCGCCGCAGCTCCCGGTACGGGCGCCGTAATGCCGTCACCCCGCAGGGCACGGCCGCGCGGTCACAGCGAGCGCAACAGCACCGCCGGGGACTCCACGCAGTCGGCGACGTACCGGAGGAAGCCTCCGGCCGTGCCGCCGTCGCACACCCGGTGGTCGAACGTCAGCGACAGCTGCACGACCTGGCGGACCGCCAGCTCGCCCTGGTGCACCCACGGCTTCGCCACGATCCGGCCCACCCCGAGCATCGCCGCCTCCGGGTGGTTGATGATCGGCGTGGACCCGTCGACGCCGAACACCCCGTAGTTGTTCAGGGTGAACGTCCCGCCGGTCAGGTCCGCCGGTGCCAGCTTCCCGGTCCGGGCCAGCTCCGTGAGCCGGGCGAACTCGGCCGACAGCGATTCCGGGTTCCGCGTCTGGGCGTCCCGGACCACCGGGACCACCAGGCCGCGCTCCGTCTGCGCCGCGAAGCCCAGGTGCACGAACGGCAGCCGCACGATCTCGTTCGCCGCCAGGTCCACGGTCGAGTTGAGCTCCGGGTACTTCGCGAGCGCGGCCGTACAGATCCGGGCCAGCAGCGCGAGCACCGAGATCTTCGGCCCGCCCGCGGCGTTCATCGCGGCCCGCGCCGCCATCAGCTCGGTCGCATCGGCGTCGACCCAGCACGTGGCGTCCGGGATCTCCCGGCGACTGCGCGACAGCTTCTCGGCCACCACGCCCCGCAGGCCCTTCAGCGGAATCCGGTCACCGCTCACCGCGGCCGCCGCGGGGGCGGAAGCGGGGACGGCCACCGGCTCCGGCGCGCGGAGCGCCGCTTCGACGTCCGAGCGCAGGATCAGGCCCTCGGGCCCGGACCCGTGCAGCGCGCGCAGGTCGATCCCGTGGTCCCGGGCGAGCTTGCGCACCAGAGGCGAGATCACCGCGACGGGCCCGGAAGCGACGGGAACCGCGACGGGAGCCGCAACAGGAGCAGCCGCCGCAGCCGCGACGGGAGCGGCCACGGGTGCGGGAGCAGCAGCAGGAGCCGGCGTTGCGGAGGCAGGTCGCACCCGCCTCCGACGCGCCGTGCGCGAGTGGTCCGTCCCGTAGCCGACGAGGACATTGCCCGAGCCGGATTCCTCGGGCTCCACCGCCTCGTCCGCCCCCGCACCCACCGCCACCGTGATCAGCGGTGCTCCGACGGGGAGTTCCGTGCCCTCCTCCCCGAACCTGGCGGTGACCACACCGCCGTACGGGCACGGAACCTCCACCATCGCCTTGGCCGTCTCGACCTCGACCACCGGCTGGTCGATGGCGACGACGTCGCCCACCGCCACCAGCCAGCGGACGATCTCGGCCTCGGTCAGTCCCTCCCCGAGGTCGGGGAGCTTGAACTCCATTACCTGCGGCATCAGTTCTCCCACTGCAGGCGGGCCACGGTGTCCAGGATCCGGTCCACACCGGGCAGATGGTGCTTCTCCAGCATCGGCGGCGGGTACGGGATGTCGAAGCCCGTCACCCGCAGCACCGGCGCCTCCAGGTGGTGGAAGCACTTCTCCTGGATGCGGGCGACGAGCTCCGCGCCCGGTCCGGCGAAGCCGTTGGCCTCGTGGACCACCACTGCGCGCCCGGTGCGGCGTACGGACGCCACGACCGTCTCCTCGTCGAAGGGGACGAGCGAGCGCAGGTCCACGACCTCCAGGTCCCAGCCCTCCTCGCGCGCCGCCTCGGCCGCCTCCAGGCACACCGGCAGCGAGGGCCCGTACGTGATCAGCGTGGCGCTCGTGCCGGTACGCCGGACGAGTGTCTTCCCGATCCCCGGTACGGCCGTCGGCGTCTCGGGGTTCCACTGCGCCTTCGACCAGTACAGCCGCTTCGGCTCCAGGAAGACCACCGGGTCGTCGCTCGCGATCGAGGCGCGCAGCAGCCCGTACGCGTCCTCGACGGTCGCCGGGGTCACCACGTGCAGGCCGGGGGTGGCCACGTAGTACGCCTCGGAGGAGTCGCTGTGGTGCTCCACCCCGCCGATCCCGCCGCCGTACGGCACCCGGATGGTGATCGGCAGCGGCATCGCGCCGCGCGTGCGGTTGCGCATCTTCGCCACGTGCGAGATCAGCTGCTCGAACGCCGGGTACGCGAACGCGTCGAACTGCATCTCCACGACCGGCCGCAGCCCGTACATGGCCATGCCCACCGCGGCGCCCAGGATCCCGGCCTCCGCGAGCGGCGTGTCCGTACAGCGCTCCTCGCCGAACTCCTTCGCGAGGCCGTCCGTGATCCGGAAGACCCCGCCCAGCGTCCCGACGTCCTCGCCCATGACGTGGACCGTCGGGTCCTCGGCCATCGCATCGCGCATGGCCCGTCCCAGGGCCTGCGCCATCGTCGCCGGCTTCACGGCCACCGTGGTCACGACTGCTCCTCCGCCTCGAGCTCGGCGCGCAGCATCTCCGCCTGCTCGCGGAGCCGGCCGGTCTGCTCCGCGTAGACGTTCTCGAACAGGTCCATCGGGTCGAGCACGGGCTCGGCGTTCATCCGCTCGCGCAGCGTCGCGGCCATCGTCTCGGCGGCGTCCTTGGCCTCCTGGATGCCTGCCGCGTCCAGCAGCCCGCGCGCGGTCAGCTCGCGCTCCAGCAGCTCCACCGGGTCGTGCGCCTTCCACGCCTCGACCTCGGCGTCGCCGCGGTAGCGGGTCGCGTCGTCGGCGTTCGTGTGGGCCTCGATGCGGTACGTGACCGCCTCGATCAGCGTCGGTCCGCCGCCGGCCCGGGCCCGCCGGACGGCCTCGGACAGCACCTCGTGCACGGCGGCGATGTCGTTGCCGTCGACGAGGCGGCCGGGCATCCCGTACCCGACGGCCTTGTGGGCCAGGGTGGGGGCGGCGGTCTGCTTGGCGAGCGGGACGGATATCGCGAATCCGTTGTTCTGGACGAGGAAGACCACCGGGGCCTGCCAGACGGCCGCGAAGTTCAGCGCCTCGTGGAAGTCGCCCTCGCTGGTGCCGCCGTCGCCCACCAGGGCGAGGGCGACCACGTCGTCGCCGCGCAGCCGGGCCGCGTGCGCCAGGCCGACCGCGTGCGGCAGCTGGGTGGCGAGCGGGGTGCTCAGCGGGGCGATCCGGTGCTCGCGCGGGTCGTAGCCGGTGTGCCAGTCGCCGCGCAGCAGGGTCAGCGCCTGGACGGGGTCGAGTCCGCGCGCCACGGCCGCGAGGGTGTCGCGGTAGCTCGGGAACAGCCAGTCCTGGTCCTCCAGGACCAGCGCGGCCGCGATCTCGCAGGCCTCCTGGCCCACGGTGGAGGGGTAGACGGCGAGCCGGCCCTGCCGGGTGAGGGCAGTGGCCTGGGCGTTGTAGCGGCGGCCGCGCACCAGCTCGGCGTAGCAGCGGCGCATCAGCTCGGGATCGAGCTTCTCGGCGGCCGGCGTGCCCAGCACCCGGTACGGCTCCGGGTCCGGGAGCAGCGGGGCGGCATCCGTACGGGGCCTCCAGGCGGGCGGCGGGGTGGACCGGTGGGACGCACCGGCACCGGGCAGCTCTTGGACCGTCATGGCGGCGTACACCTCCTCGTGGGAAGCGGGCAGGGCGGCGCGGCGGGAGCACCCGGCGGTGGCCGGGGGGAGTGAGGCGCCTCACCAACCGATTGTTCGGTCGATGGCGCAATTTGGCTACAGGCGGCTCCAGGCTGTGGACAAACTGGCGCCGGGGCCCTGGGATGGGTGCAGGACGTCCAGAAGAGGGAGGCAGTGGGCAATGCCGGATGAACAAATGGCCGCATCGGGTTCCACGCCGGGTTCCGCACCGGTCCCCCCGGGGGGTGCCCCCGCGGGCCCGCAGGGCCCACAGGTCCCGCCCCGCCCCCTGGACCCCATCGACCGTTCGATCATGCGCCTGCTCCAGGCGGACGGCCGCGCGTCGATACGGTCCGTGGCCGAGCAGGTCCACGTGTCGCGCGCGAATGCCTACGCCCGCATCAACCGGCTGATCGACGACGGGGTGATCCGCGGGTTCACGGCCCGCGTCAACCACGAAAGAGCAGGTCAGGGCGCCTCCGCGTACATCACCCTGAAGATCGTCCAGAACTCCTGGCGCACGGTCCGCGAGAAGCTCCGCGAGCTCCCGGGCGCGGCCCACATCGCCCTGGTCAGCGGCGACTTCGACGTCCTGCTCCTGGTCCACACCCCGGACAACCGCACCCTGCGCGAGCTGGTCCTGACCCGCCTCCAGTCCATCCCGGAGGTCCTCTCGACGCGCACCCTCCTGGTCTTCGAGGAGACGGACCTGCTGGCCCCGGGCCCGAACGGCGGCCCGGCGATCTCCGAGGAGTAGCGGGCCCTCCGGCGGGCCCTCCGGGGGCCCCGGACCCCCGGCGGGCCCCCACACCCGGGCGGACCCGCCGCAGACGGCACAGCGCCCCGGGACCGGCCTGGAAGGCCGGTCCCGGGGCGCTGTGCGAGGCCCCTACGGGTGGATCACTTGGTCTCGTAGTAGCCGAAGATGTCGACGATCAGGTCGGTGGTGTCCCAGCTCTGGTTCCAGAAGTCGACGACTCCGTTGACGCCGCCGGAGCTCGCCTGGACCAGGTTCGGGACGGTCTTGCCGGCCGTCCAGTTCAGGGTGGACGCGGTGGGACGCGTCAGCTGCACCTCGGTGTGGTCGTGGTACTGGTCCGGCGTGTTCGAGTCCGGCGCGACCGAGAGGAACCCGCTGTCCCTGGTGTTGGTCACCGTGGTGTTCAGGACGTAGCCCGCGATGCCCTCCTCCCCGTGGGAGAGCGGCATCCAGATGTAGCCCCGGGCGTACATCGGCCCGTTGCCCCAGGCACGGGTGTCGAGCATCCGGTGCGGGTCGACCGCCATGAAGGAGCCCGAGCTGTCGGGGCTGTAGTAGCCGACGACGTCGACGATGACGTCGGTCCCCGCCCAGGCGCCGTTGAAGATGTTGATCTTCCCGTCGGGACCGATCGGGACGATCACCGAGTTGGCGACGGTCTGGTTGGCCACGAAGTTCACGTTCGAGGTGTTCGGGGCCTGCTGGCCGCTCGGGTAGGCCGTGAGGTGGCCGTCCTGACGCGGGTTGGTGGCGGTCATGTTCAGCGCGACGGCGGTGGCGTTCCCGGGCACGAACGAGCCGCCGAGCTGGACGCCGATCGTGCCGCGGCCCGCGACCTGGCCCATGGGCGCACCCTGGCCGGAGCGGGTGTCCACGGCGCGGACCGGGGCCATCGGCGTGTAGCCGCTGGCCGCGGTGTGGGTGAAGTAGCCGGTGATGTCGGCGATGAGGTCCACCGGCTCCCAGCCGCCGTTGTACAGCTCGACGGAGCCGTCCTTGCCGACGGGCACGACCACCAGGTTCGGGACGGTCTGACGGGCTTCGAAGTTGAGGTTCGAAGTGGTCGGACGCGTGGCACCGCTCGGGAACGCCGTGACGTGCCCGGGCGTGGAGGTGTTGGTGACGGTGACGTTCAGGGCCACGGCCGTGACCCCCGCCGGGATCTTGCCGTTGCCGGCGATCTTCACCTTGGTCGAGGCGTACGGGGCGACCATGCCCATCGGGGCTCCGGTGCCGGTCCGGGTGTCCAGGAGACGGGTCGGGGCGTACGGGGTGAAGTCCGAACCGACCGTCGACAGCGGGAGCTCGTTGACGACCTCGGCCTGGTTCGCGGCGTCCGTCACGGTGACCTTGACGTTGTACTCGCCGAGCTCGGCGTAGCTGTGCTTGAGCGACACCTCCTGGCCGGGGGAGGCGTCTGCGCCGCCGGTCGTCCCGTCGCCCCAGTCGTAGGTGACGCGGAGCGTGGCGCCCGGGGAGCTGAGGACCGTGGTCTTGAGCTCGACACCGTGCGCGGAGATGCTCGTCGCGTTGAGGACGAGGCCGAGGTCCGGGTTGCCGGCGGCGACGGCGCCGGCGGCATCGGCGCTCTGAGCGGTTGCGGTGCTCTGAGCGGTTGCGGCGGCCTTGCCCTTGGCCGTCGGCAGGGCCTTGCGGACCGAGTGCTCCGCGGGGCTGTGGAAGGTCTTGACGTCGGATGCACCGAGCTTGCCCAGGTCCACTGCGGGAGCGGACACCCCCTTGGCCGCCGGTGCGGCCGGGCCGGCCGCCTGGGCCATGCCCGGGATCATGCCCAGGCTGATGCCGGCCGCGGCGACAACTGCGGCGGCGGAAAGTACGAGACGGTGTTTGCGCACCGGCCCCCCATTTTCTATAGCTGCTTGAACGCGTTCGAAAGCTTGCTCATCGTACAGAGTTCGCACAGCGATTCATCAGAAAATATGCGGCCGGATCGTACGGATCGTGCCCGCTCTCTAGCCGCGCACGGTCCGCAGGCCGTCCAGGGCCATGTGGACGACGGCGTCGGCCAGTTGGTCCACGGTCGTGCCGGGGTGCGGGCGGTACCACTCCACCAGGGAGTTCACCATGCCGAACAGCAGGCGGGTGGCCAGCCGGATGTCCACGTCCGCGCGCAGGTCCCCGTCGGCCGCCGCGGCCTTGAGGAGCTCCGCGACCTGGTGGTCGAACTCGCGGCGGCGCTCCAGGGCCCAGCGCTCGGTCCGGGTGTTGCCCCGGACCCGCAGCAGCAGCGTCACGTACGGGAGCTCCGCGACCAGGACCTCGACCGTGCGCCGCGTGACGTACTCGACCCGCTCGACGGCCCGGCCGCGTACCGCTCCCGGCTCCTCCAGCACGGCGAAGAGCCCGTCGAGCGCGCGGCTGACGGCCCGGCGCAGCAGCTCCTCCTTGCCCGCCACGTGGTGGTAGATCGAGGACTTCGAGATGCCCGCCGCCTTGGAGAGGTGCTCCATGGAGGTGCCGTCGTATCCGCGCTCGTTGAAGACCTGGACGGCGACCGACAGGAGCGTCTCGGGCGTGTAGGTGTCCCGCCTGACGGTGGTCATGCAGTCTCCTCCGCCGCGTCCTCGTCGCCTTCCGCGTAGCCGAGCTTGAACAGCGCCAGCGAGGGCGCGTAGCGGCCGCCGGGACAGCGCTCGTCAAGGTGGTGCAGCAGGTCGTACGCCCAGTCGCGGCCGAGCCGGTCGTGCCATTCGGCCGGGCCCATCGGGTAGCTGACGCCGAGCCGCATCGCCGTGTCGATGTCCTCGGCGGTGGCCGCGCCGCGCGCGACGGCATCTGCGGTCAGGTCGATCAGCATCGCGACCGTGCGCGCCACGATCATGCCCGGCACGTCCCCGATGACGGAGACCTGCTTGCCGAGCTTCTGGAACAGGCCGATCGCCTCGGCGAGGGTCCGCTCGCCGGTGTCCTCGCCTGCGGACAGCGCGATCCGGGTGGCGCCGCGGTAGTCGAGCGCGAGGTCGAAGTAGACGACGTCGGCGAACTCGATCGAGGTCTTGCCGTCCGCGAGCACCAGCTGGCCCTCGCCGGGCAGCTGGATGTACGGGCCCCCGTGCTCGGTGGACGTGACCGCGATCCCGGCCTCCTCCAGCAGCTCGACGAGCCCGGCGGCGGGACCGAGGTCGCCGACCACGGTGACCTTCTCCGGAGCGTCCTCGGGGCCGGCGGTGTGCGGGGCCGGAGCCTGGACGTCCGGGCCGTACGGGAACCAGCCGTGCCCCGACTTGCGGCCCAGGCGGCCCGACTGGACCAGCCGGCGCTGCGCGAGGGACGGGGTGAACTTGGGACTGCGGAAGAAGGACTCCCACACGGAGCGGGTGACGGCCTCGTTGACGTCCTGCCCGATCAGGTCGGTCAGCTGGAACGGGCCCATCTTGAAGCCGCCGCACTCGCGGAGCACGGCGTCGATGGTGGCCGGGTCGGCGCCCTGCTCCTCGTAGACCGCGAAGGCCTCGGCGTAGAAGGGGCGGGCGATCCGGTTGACGATGAAGCCGGGGGTGTCGGCGCAGCGGACCGGCGTCTTCCCCCAGCCCAGCACGGTGCCGTAGGCACGCTCGGCGGCGGCCGGGTCGGTCGCGAAACCGCTGACCACCTCGACGAGCGGGAGCAGCGGGGCCGGGTTGAAGAAGTGCAGTCCGAGGAAGCGGCCGGGGTGCGCGAGGCCGGCGGCGAGCTCGGTGACGGAGAGGGAGGAGGTGTTGGTGGCCAGCAGGGCGTCCGGCGCGACCACCCCTTCGAGCGCTTCGAAGAGCGCGCGCTTGACGGCGGCGTCCTCGACGACGGCCTCGATGACGAGCGCCGCACCCGCGAGCTCGGCGAGGTCGGAGGCCGCATCGATCCGGCCGATCGCGTCCTCGGCCTCGGCGCGGTCGAGGCGGCCCTTGGCGGCCATGCGGTCGACGCGGTCCTGGACGATGCCGACGCCACCCGCGGCGAGAGCGGTGTTGATGTCGTAGATCAGCACCCGGTGGCCTGCGAGGAGGGCGACCTGGGCGATGCCCTGCCCCATGGTGCCGGCGCCGACGACCGCCACAGTGCGGGACCGCTCGATTGCTGTCATGCCCTGATCCTCCCGCACCGGGTTATCCACAGGTCTGCCGGGCCCTCTTGTCCCGACCGATCGTTCGGTTACTCTAACTCCAGTCTGCTCTTCTTCACCCGCCCCTGCCTGATCTCAGGTCTGAGACCCAGCCTGATCTTGCCCGGCTCAACGAGGAGTTGGTCCCTGATGGCCGCCGAGCTCACCGTCCCCCAGCTGTCCGACAAGCACCGGTCCACCCTGGACCAGGCCCTGGCGGCCATCCGCAGGCGCGCCTACTGGTCCCCGCATCCGGAGCACCCCAAGGCCTACGGGGAGACCGCGCCCGCCGACGGACTCGCCGCCTTCGAGGCCGTCCGCGGCACCCGGTTCGACCTGGGCCAGCCCGGCACGGACGGCTGGACCGGCGCCGAGGTGTCCCCGTTCGGCCCCGAGCTGGGCGTCGAGTACCCGCACGTCGACCCCGACGTACTGCTGCCCGCGATGAAGGCCGGCATGGGCGCCTGGCGGGACGCCGGCCCCGAGGCGCGCGCCCTGGTCTGCATCGAGATCCTGGCCCGGATCGGCGCGCGGACCCACGAGTTCGCGCACGCGGTCATGCACACCAGCGGCCAGGCCTTCATGATGGCGTTCCAGGCGGGCGGCCCGCACGCGCAGGACCGCGGCCTGGAGGCGGTGGCGTACGCGTACGAGGAGCAGACCCGCGTCCCCGGCCGGGCCGACTGGTCGAAGCCGCAGGGCAAGAAGGACCCGCTGGAGCTGGGCAAGACCTTCACGGCCGTCCCGCGCGGCGTCTCCCTGATGATCGGCTGCAACACGTTCCCGACGTGGAACGGCTACCCGGGCCTGTTCGCCTCCCTGGCCACGGGCAACGCGGTGCTGGTCAAGCCGCACCCGCGCGCCGTGCTCCCGCTGGCGCTGACGGTGAAGGTGGCCCGCGAGGTCCTCGCCGAGACGGGCTTCGACCCGAACCTGGTGGCGCTGGCCGTCGAGCGGCCCGGCGAGGGCATCGCCAAGACCCTGGCCGTCCGCCCCGAGATCAAGCTGATCGACTACACCGGTTCGACCGAGTTCGGCGACTGGCTGGAGACCAACGCCCGCCAGGCCCAGGTCTACACGGAGAAGGCCGGCGTCAACACCGTCGTCCTGGACTCCACCGACAACTACAAGGGCATGCTGTCCAACCTGGCCTTCTCGCTGTCGCTGTACAGCGGCCAGATGTGCACCACCCCGCAGAACCTGCTGATCTCGCGGGACGGCATCGAGACGGACGCCGGCCACAAGTCGTACGACGAGGTCGTCGCCGACCTCGCCGCTTCGGTCGGGGGCCTGCTGGGCGACGACGCCCGGGCCAACGCGCTGCTGGGCGCGCTGGTCAACCCGGACGTCAAGGCCCGCCTGGAGTCCGCGACCGGCCTCGGCGAGGTGGCGCTGGCCTCGCGCGAGGTGGCGAACCCGGAGTTCCCCGACGCCGTCGTGCGCACGCCGGTGATGGTCAAGCTGGACGGCGCACGGAAGTACTGGGACGCGGCGGACGACTCGGCCCCGTACCTCTCGGAGTGCTTCGGCCCGGTGTCCTTCGCCGTGGCCGTCGACTCCACGGCGGACGCCCTGGACCTCCTGCGCCGCACGATCCGGGAGAAGGGCGCGATGACGGTCGGCGCGTACACGACGTCCGCGGACACCGAGCGGGCCATCGAGGAGGTCTGCCTCGAGGAGTCGGCGCAGCTGTCGCTGAACCTGACGGGCGGGGTCTACGTCAACCAGACGGCGGCCTTCTCGGACTTCCACGGCTCGGGCGGCAACCCGGCGGCGAACGCGGCCCTGTGCGACGGAGCCTTCGTCTCGAACCGCTTCCGCATGGTCGAAATCCGCCGCCAGGCCTGACGGGCCTGCCGGGCCCGGCGGCTCAGCCCCTGGGTCCGCCCCAGTGGAACAGGGTCATCGCGACGCTCGTCGCCAGGTTGTAGCTGGAGACCTGCGGGCGCATCGGCAGGGACACCAGGTGGTCGGCGCGGGCGCGGAGCTCGGGCGAGATGCCGTGGCGTTCCGAGCCGAAGGCCAGCAGGGCGTCGTCGGGGAGGGTGAGGGCGCGGATGTCCTCGCCCTCCGGGTCGAGCGCGTACACCGGCCCGGCGGGCAGCGTGTCGATCTCGACGCGGTCGACCGTGGTGGCGTAGTGCAGCCCGGCCCCGGCCCGGACCACGTTCGGGTGCCAGGGGTCGAGGTCGCCGCGGGTCACCACGCCGGTGGCGCCGAAGCCCGCGGCGAGCCGGACCACGGCGCCGACGTTGCCGAGGTTGCGGGGGTTGTCGAGCACGACGACGGGCGCGGTCCGGGGCTGCCGCTCCAGCCGGGCCCGCCCTTCGGCGCGGTCGGGCCGTACCGCCAGCGCCGCGACCCCCGTGGGGTGGACGCGGGGGAGCAGCGTGCGCAGCTCGGCCTTGCGCACCAGCCGCCCGACCTCGCCCGCCACGTCCGGAGCCAGCTCGTCCGCCAGCGCCAGTACCGCGTCGGGGTCGTCGGCGACGACGGCCTGCACGTCGGCCCCGAAGCGCAGGGCGTGCTTCAGCGCATGGAACCCGTCGAGGAGCACGAGGTCCCCCCGCTCGGCCGCGTCCCGCCACTCCCGCCCAGTCTGCTCACTCATACCGGGAGCCTACGGTCCCACGGCCTGGGCTTTCTTCCCCGCGCCCGGCCACCCCGCCGGCCAATCCTGCGCCGCCGGGCCACTCCAGCCCCGCCACCCCAACCCGCGCCACCGGGCCAATCCAGCCCCGCCACCCCCAACCAGCACCACCGAGCCAATCCAGCCCCGCCGCCCCATCCAGCACCGCGGGGCCACTCCAGCCCCGCCGCCCCAACACGCGCCACCGAGCCAATCCAGCCCCGCCGGCGTTTGAGGCGCGGGGGCTCGGGGGCAGCGCCCCCGCAACCGGGCCGCACCCGAACGGGGTCCGGGGCCGTGCCCCGGGAAACGGAGAAAGGGCGGGGCGGGGAGAAGGCACCGCGCAGCGGTCAGCGCACGCTCGGGCTCGGTTCCCCCCGCGCCAGGACCGCCTCGGCATGCGCCGGAACCGGCGAACGAGCCGCCCGGCCCACCCGGCCGGAGGCCCTGGCGCCGAGCCAGACCAGAAAGCCGGTCGGCAGGAACACCGCGTCGGCGGCGATCATCGCGAGCGAGAAGAACGGCAGCCCGAGCAGCACGGCGATCCCGGCGTGCTCCAGCATCATCAGCGCCAGCAGCACGTTCTTGACCCGCCGGTTGAACACCGTGAACGGGAACGCGACCTGCACCACCACCGTCCCGTACGACAGCAGCATCACCACCGTCCCGCTCCCCGCCACCACCGACGACAGCCCCGGCCACGGCGTGAAGTAGTCCAGCCCGAGCGGGTAGTACAGCGCGGTGCCGTCCTGCCACCGCGAGCCCTGGATCTTGTACCAGCCGGCCGTCGCGTAGATCAGGCAGACCTCCCCCATGATCACCAGCATCCCCGCGTTGTGCACCAGGTTCGCCAGGACGTCGAGGACCGCCCGCCCCTCCCCCTCCGGCTCGTACCGGTCCACCATCCACCACACCGCGCAGACCACCCACAGCGCCGCGAAGGCCGCCAGCCAGCCGTAGCCGAACCGAGCGGTCACCGCCCCGTACGCGAACACCGCGCCCAGCACACCCCACAGCACCGGCCCGGCCGCCCCCGCAGCCGCCGAACCCCGCAGCCGTGCGCGCCGCGCGTCCAGCGACCACACCCGGGCGCACCGCGTCAGCACCAGGTACATCGCCATCAGGTGGACGACGTTGTCCCCGCCGTCGCCCATGAACACACTGCGGTTCTGCAGCGACAGCACCCCGACCATGAACACCACGGACATCGCGCGCGTCCGCCAGCCCAGCATCAGCAGCACGCTCGACAGCACCGACACCGCGTAGACGGTCTCGAACCACAGCGCCGAGTCCGACCACATCAGCACCGTGAAGGCGTGGTTCGAGTCGATCAGCCGCTCCGCCAGCCCGAAGCTCCAGGGCCCGTCCGGCCCGTACAGCTCGTGCCGGTTCGCAAACTCCCGCAGCAGGAAGAACAGCCAGGTCGCGGAGAACCCGATGCGGACGACGGCGCTCTGGTACGGGCCCAGCGCCTGTCCGGAGACCTGTGCGACCGCCCGGCCGGCGGCGGCCCGTGCCCGCCTCACACCGTCCACCACGGCAGCTCCCGGTAGTAGGTCTGGGTGTCGGTCTTCTCGTCGCTCCACGGCGGCGCCGCCACCGCCCGCGTCGCCGAGCGCAGCTGGATCCGCAGGATCTCACCCGCGGCGACCCCGTCGTCCGCGAGCCGGTCCAGCGCGATCCGCCGCAGGTACTGCTCCGACAGCTCCCCGCGCTCGCCGATCGGCTTGTTGTCGTCGTCGTGCGAGCCGGTGAAGAAGTCCCAGGCCCGGCGCAGCTCGTTCTGCCGCACATGGCTCGGCAGCAGGCTGTGCCGGATGGCCGCGCCGTCCTCCGCGGACAGGTCGCGCCAGCCGCCCGCGACCGGCCCGCCGCCGGCCGTGCGGACCTCCGCCCGTACCTCCACCGCGATGTTCTGCTGGAGCGGGTTGGGGGCGAAGAGCTTCCAGTTCTGCTCGAACTCGGGGTAGATCCAGTCGTCGACCGTCTGCGCGTGCTGCTTGCTCACCGTGTTGGACGGCGCGACGTGCAGGAAGACCAGCGCCAGGTGCCCGCAGGCGGCCAGGGCCACGGCAGCCAGGGCGAGGGCCGTGACGACCCGGTACGGGGCGGACAGGCCCGCGATCCCGGGCGCCCGGGGCGGCGCCGGGTCGGCCGGCGGTCCGGCCGGCGGTTCGACCGGCCCGTCGGCCGGCCCGTCGGCCGGCGGACGGGCGGCCGGACGGGGCGACGGGACGACGGGTGGATCGACCGGCGGAACAGCCCCTTCCGCGGGCTCGCGCTCGTTCGAATCCATCCCGCCCCGATCATCCGGCGTCCACAGGGTTGACCTCAGAGGTTGACACCCTACGGGCCGCCGACCCACCATTGAAGAGTACGAACCGAACGATCGGTCGGTCGGGCGGTCAACAATCTCTGGCAGGGGGCCGGGATGGTGGCAGTGACCCCGGAAACGGGGCAGGACACGGGCCTCGGGGCTGACCTCGGGGCACAGCTCGCGGCGGCCTTCGACGCCGCCGTGGCGGCCGACGAGCGCGTCGAGCCGCGCGACTGGATGCCCGAGGCGTACCGCGCCTCGCTCGTCCGCCAGATGGCCCAGCACGCCCACTCCGAGATCATCGGCATGCAGCCCGAGGCCAACTGGATCACCCGCGCGCCCTCGCTGCGCCGCAAGGCGATCCTGATGGCCAAGGTCCAGGACGAGGCCGGCCACGGCCTCTACCTGTACAGCGCCGCCGAGACCCTCGGCACCAGCCGCGACGAGCTGCTCGACAAGCTGCACTCCGGCAAGCAGAAGTACTCCTCGATCTTCAACTACCCCACGCTGACCTGGGCCGATGTCGGTGCGATCGGCTGGCTCGTGGACGGCGCGGCGATCACCAACCAGGTGCCGATCTGCCGCTGCTCGTACGGGCCGTACGCCCGCGCGATGGTCCGGATCTGCAAGGAGGAGTCCTTCCACCAGCGCCAGGGCTTCGAGCTCCTCATGGCCCTGTCCAAGGGCACGCAGGCGCAGCACGCGATGGCCCAGGACGCCGTGAACCGGTGGTGGTGGCCCTCGCTGATGATGTTCGGCCCGCCGGACGACGAGTCGGCGCACTCCGCGCAGTCCATGGCATGGCGGATCAAGCGGCACTCCAACGACGAGCTGCGCCAGCGCTTCGTTGACATCGCCGTTCCGCAGGCCGAGGCGCTCGGCCTGACGCTGCCCGACCCGGACCTCACGTGGAACGAGGAGCGCGGGCACCACGACTTCGGCGCCATCGACTGGGCGGAGTTCTGGGACGTGCTCAAGGGCAACGGCCCGTGCAACGACCAGCGGATCGGCCAGCGGCGCCGGGCCCACGAGGAAGGCGCCTGGGTCCGCGAGGCGGCCGCGGCGTACGCGGAGAAGCACACCGCACAGACCGCCGCACACACCGCCGTACAGAGCACGGCAACGAACGAGGAGGCAGGGGTATGACGCAGAACTGGCCACTGTGGGAGGTGTTCGTGCGCTCGCGCCGCGGCCTCTCGCACACGCACGCGGGCAGCCTGCACGCACCCGACGCGGAGATGGCCCTGCGCAATGCCCGCGACCTCTACACGCGGCGCGGCGAGGGCATCTCGATCTGGGTGGTGCCCTCCACCGAGATCACCGCGTCCTCGCCGGACGAGCGGGACCCGTTCTTCGCCCCGTCGGCCGACAAGCCGTACCGGCACCCGACCTTCTACGAGATCCCCGAGGGGGTGCACCACCTGTGACCAGCACCGATGTCACTTCTTTCGATGTCACCGCGTTCGATGTCACGGCGTCGGCGGCCCTCGCGCTGGGGGATGACGCGCTGATCCTCTCCCACCGCCTCGGCGAGTGGGCGGGTCACGCCCCCGTCCTGGAGGAGGAGGTCGCCCTCGCGAACATCGCGCTCGACCTGCTCGGCCAGGCCCGCGTCCTGCTGTCCATGGCCGGCGACGAGGACGAGCTGGCCTTCCTGCGCGAGGAGCGGTCCTTCCGCAACCTCCAGCTGGTCGAGCAGCCGAACGGGGACTTCGCCCACACCATCGCCCGCCAGCTCTACTTCTCCTTCCACCAGCACGAGCTCTACGCGGAACTGGCCGTCGGCGACGGCCCGTTCGCCCCGCTGGCGGCCAAGGCCGTCAAGGAGACCGCGTACCACCGCGACCACGCCGAGCAGTGGACCCTGCGGCTCGGCGACGGCACGCAGGAGAGCCGCGCCCGCATGCGGGCCGCCCTGGACGCGCTGTGGAAGTACACCGGCGAGATGTTCCAGCCGGTGGACGGGATCGACGGCGTGGACTGGGCCGCTCTGGAGGGCCGCTGGCTGGCCGCCGTGGGCGGCGTACTGGAGCGGGCCGGACTCGCGCTCCCCCAAGGCCCGCGCACCGGCGCCTGGGCGGCGGGAGCCGGCCGGCAGGGCCTGCACACCGAGTCGTTCGGCAGGCTGCTCGCCGAGATGCAGCACCTGCACCGCAGCCATCCGGGGGCGTCATGGTGACGGACACGCCCCGCGCCGTGGCCCCGGCGGACGGCGCCGAGGCCATGACCCGCCTGGAGGCCGAGCTGGCCGAGGTCGCCGGCTCCGTGCCCGACCCCGAGCTGCCCGTGCTCACCCTCGCCGAGCTCGGCGTGATGCGCGGCGTGCGGATGCACGAGGACGGCCACGTCGAGGTCACCCTCACCCCGACCTACACCGGCTGCCCCGCCATCGAGGCCATGTCCGCCGACATCGAGCGGGTCCTGACCGGCCACGGCATTCCGGACGTGCGGGTGCGCACCGTCCTCGCCCCGGCCTGGTCGACCGACGACATCAGCGCCGAGGGCCGGCGCAAGCTCGCCGAGTTCGGCATCGCCCCGCCGCGCCCGCACGCGGCCGGCGGGCCGGTCCCGCTCACCCTCTCGGTCCGCTGCCCGAACTGCGGATCGACCGACACCGAACTGCTCAGCCGGTTCTCCTCCACCGCATGCAAGGCGCTGCGCCGCTGCACCGCCTGCCGTGAACCGTTCGACCACTTCAAGGAGCTGTAGATGGCCGCGTCCACGCCGTCGCCCACGTCGGGCTCCGGGCGCCCCGCGCGCCACGGCGCCTTCCACCCGCTGACGGTGGCGGCGGTCGACCGGCTCACCGACGACTCCGTGGCGCTGACCCTGCGCGTCCCCGCGGAGCTGTGCGGCGAGTACCTGCACGCCCCCGGCCAGCACCTCACGCTGCGCCGCGTCACCCCCGAGGGCGAAGAGATCCGCCGTACGTACTCGATCTGCTCCCCCGCCCCGGACCCCGCGGGCTCCGGCCCGGCGGCGCTGCGGGTGGGCGTGCGGCTGGTGGAGGGCGGCGAGTTCTCCACGTTCGCCCACAAGGAGATCGCCGCCGGGGACGTGCTGGACGTGATGGTTCCGGCCGGGCGGTTCGTCCTGGAGCCGGCCGCCGCTCCGGCCGCCGGGCACTACGCGGCGATCGTCGGCGGCAGCGGGATCACCCCGGTGCTGTCGATCGCCGCCTCGCTGCTGGCGGCGCGGCCCGACGCCCGGTTCTGCCTGGTCCGCAGCGACCGCACCGCGGCGTCGACGATGTTCCTGGACGAGGTCGCCGACCTCAAGGACCGCTTCCCCGACCGGTTCCAGCTGGTGACGGTCCTGTCCCGGGAGGAGCAGGAGGCCGGGCTGCCGTCCGGCCGCCTCGACGAGGAGCGGCTGAAGGCCCTGCTGCCCGCCCTGCTGCCGGTCGCGGACGTGACGGGGTGGTTCCTGTGCGGCCCGTACGGGCTGGTCGTGGGCGCGGAGCGGGCACTGGGCACGCTCGGCGTCGTCCGGACCCGGATCCACGAGGAGATCTTCCACGTCGAGGACACAGCGCCGCCGGCCCCCGCCGCGGCCCTTTCCGACGTACGGGTCACGGCCCGCCTCGACGGGCGCTCCGGGACCTGGCCGGTCCGCGACGGGGAGTCCCTGCTGGACGCCGTGCTGCGCAACCGCGCGGACGCCCCGTACGCCTGCAAGGGCGGGGTGTGCGGCACCTGCCGGGCGTTCCTGGTCACGGGGGAGGTCCGGATGGACCGGAACTTCGCGCTGGAGTCGGAGGAGACGGAGGCCGGATTCGTGCTGGCCTGCCAGTCGCACGCGGTGACCGAGGAAGTGGAGATCGACTTCGACCGCTGAGGCCGCACTCCTGTGCTTCTTCAAGAACCTGTTCTATCTTGACGCACCGTCAGGCCCGGACCGGGCCTGACCGGGATCCGGTGCGCACGGGAGGACAGGCAGTGGACTTCACCTTCACCGAGGAGCAGCAGGCCGCCGTCGAGGCGGCGAAGGCCGTCTTCGCGGACGTCGCCCCGGACGGCGTGCCCAGCCCCGCGCTGACCCCGGGGGCCGTCGCCGAGGACTTCGACCGGCCGCTGTGGGCCAAGCTCGCCGCGTCCGACCTGCTGAGCCTGGTCCTCGCCGAGGAGCACGGCGGCGCGGGCCTCGACGCGATCGCCCTGTGCCTGGTGCTGCGCGAGGCGGCGAAGGTGCTGGCCCGGGTTCCCCTGCTGGAGCACTGCGCCACCGCCATGGCCGTCCAGGCCCACGGCAGCCCCGAACTGGCCTCCGCCCTGCTGCCCGGCGCCGGGCGCGGGACGCTCGTCCTCACCTCGGCCGCCCACGGCCGCAGCGGCCACGATCCCGCGGAACTCGCCGTCACCGCCCGCCGCGAGGGCACTCAGTGGACCCTCGACGGCCTCCAGACGGCCGTCCCGTGGGCGCACGGCGCCGACTGGATCGCCGTACCGGCCCACACCGGCGAGGGCGAGGCCGTCCTCGCGCTCGTCCCGCGCACCGCCGAGGGCCTCACCCTGGCCGACCAGGTCTCCACCAGCGGGGAACGGCTCGCCGAACTCGCCCTGGACGGCGTACGGGTGCCCGCGACGCATCTCATCGACACCCCGGGCGCCTGGGAGCGGCTCCGCCAGCTCCTCGCCACCGGGACCTGCGCCCTGGCCCTCGGGCTCGGCACGGGAGTCCTCGCCATGACCAGCCAATACACCGGCAAGCGCGAGCAGTTCGGCTTCCCGGTGGCCACCTTCCAGGCCGTCGCCGTCCAGGCCGCCGACCGCTACATCGACCTGCGCGCCATGGAGGTCACCCTGTGGCAGGCCGCCTGGCGGCTCGACGCGGCGACCGGCGGAGCCGGCGGCCCGCTGCCGAGCGCCGGGGACGTCGCCGTCGCCAAGATCTGGGCCTCGGATGGGGTACGCCGGGTCGTGCAGACGGCACAGCACCTGCACGGCGGCTTCGGCGCCGACACCGACTACCCGCTGCACCGCTACCACGCGTGGGCCAAGCAGCTGGAGCTCCAGCTCGGCCCGGCCGCGGCGCACGAGGAGGCCCTGGGCGACCTGCTGGCCGCCCACCCCCTCGCGTGACGGCCGGCTAGAGCTCGGCTAGAGCACGAAGGCCGGGCTCCCGTTGTCCGTCACCATGGGGCGCCCGGCGCTCTCCCACGCCTGCATCCCGCCGTCGACGTTCACGGCGTCGATCTCCTGGCGCACCAGGTACTGGGTGACCTGCGCGGAACGCCCGCCGACCCGGCACATCACGTGCACCCGGCGGCCGTCCTCGACGGCCTCCGTCAGCTCACCGAAGCGGGCCACGAAGTCGCTCATCGGGATGTGCAGGGCGCCTGCCACGTGTCCGGCAGCCCATTCGTCGTCCTCGCGGACGTCAAGGACAAAGCCTTCGGAGGGCACCGCGGCGGCGTCCACCGAGGGAAGCGGTCCGAAGTTCATACGTCGCCTTCTCTCATCGCAGATCTGAATTCCAACCTATCGGACGCCGCCCGACCACCCCGGTGGACGCCGCCCGGCCCTGCATCACGCTCCGCCGGGATCACGGAGCGGCGAGCTCCGCCAGCTCCGACTCCCGCTCGGACACCTGGGCGAGCAGCTGCTCCGCGATCTCCTCCAGCAGCCGGTCCGGATCCTCCGGCGCCATCCGCAGCATCGACCCGATCGCGCTGTCCTCCAGCTCCCGCGCCAACGCCGACAGCAGCTCCTTGCGCCGCGCCAGCCACTCCAGCCGGGCGTACAGCTCCTCGCTCTCGTTCAGCTGCCGCACGGCCTCCGGCACGGGACCCGCCGCCCACTCCTCGGCCAGCTCGCGCAGCGCCTGCTCCTCGCCCCGCGCGTACGCGGCGTTGACCCGCGCGATGAACGCATCGCGCCGCTCCCGCTCGGCTTCGTCCCGGGCGAGATCCGGGTGCGCCTGACGGACCAGCTCGCGGTAGAGCCGGCGTACCTCCTCCGTCGGCCGCACCCGCTCCGGAGGCCGCACCGGCCGGTCGGTGAGCATCGCGGACGCGTCGTCGGAGATGCCCTGCGAACCCATCCAGTCGTGGAACAGCTCGTCCACCCCGGGCATCGGCATCACCAGCGAGCGGGCGTCCCGGGCCCGTCGCAGATCCTCGGCATCACCGCTGCGCGCCGCCTTCGCCTCGGCGATCAGCGCATCCAGCTCGTCGAGCCGGGAGTACATCGGCCCGAGCTTCTGGTGGTGCAGCCGGGAGAAGTTCTCCACCTCCACCCGGAAGGTCTCCACTGCGATCTCGAACTCGATCAGCGCCTGCTCGGCGGCCCGCACGGCCCGCTCCAGGCGCGCCTCGGGACGCTCGTCGCCGGTCTCTTCAGTCTGCTGCTCGCTCACCCGGCCAGCCTAAGGCCGGTCCGCCCCGGTCCACGTTTCACGTGAAACATCGACCCGGGACCGTGACCCGGGGCCCTGACCCGGGACCGTGACCCGGGACCGTGACCCGGGACCGTGACCCGGGACCGTGACCCGGGACCGTGACCCGGGGCCCTGACCCGGGACCGTGACCCGGGACCGTGACCCGGGGCCCTGACCCGGGACCGTGACCCGGGACCGTGACCCGGGACCGTGACCCGGGGCCGTGACCCGGGGCCCTGACCCACGTACGGACCCCCGGCCCCGGACCCTGACCGCTCAGACCCCGGCCTCCGCCGCGATCCGCCCGGACCGCACGGCCGCCACCAGGTGCGCGTGGTCGGCCTCGCTCCGGTCGGCGTACGCCACCGCGAACGTGGCCATCGCCTCGTCCAGCTCGTCGTTCTTGCCGCAGTACCCGGCCAGCAGCCGCGGATCGGCGCTGTGCGCGTGCGCGCGGGCCAGCAGGGCACCGGTCATGCGCCCGTAGTCGTCGATCTGGTCGGCGGCCAGCGCCGCCGGGTCCACGCTGCCCTTGCGGTTGCGGAACTGCCGCACCTGGTACGGCCGCCCCTCCACCGTGGTCCAGCCCAGCAGGATGTCGGAGACCACCTGCATCCGCTTCTGCCCGGCCACCACCCGGCGGCCCTCGTGCTCCTCGACCGGGGACGCGAAGCCCAGCGCGGGCAGGTGCGGCAGCAGCACGGACGGCCGCGCCTCCTTGACCTGGAGCACCAGCGGCTCGCCCCGGTGGTCCAGCAGCAGCACCACGTACGAGCGGGTGCCGACGCTCCCGGTGCCCACGACCCGGAAGGCCACGTCGTGGATCGCGTACCGGGCCAGCAGCGGCAGCCGGTCCCCCTGGAGGGTCTTCAGGTACGGGCCCAGCGAGGCCGCCACGGCCGCCGCCTCCGCGTCGCCGACCCGGCGCAGCACCGGCAGGGCGTCGACGAAGTGCCGGCCGCCGTCGGGTCCGGCCTCGGTGGACTTGGCGGCGAACCGCGCCGAGGTGTTGTTGCGGGCCTTCTCCGAGACCCGCTCCAGCGTGCCCAGCAGGTCCCGGGCGTCGGTGTGCGAGACGAGCTCCTCGTCCGCGATGGCGTTCCAGGCGTCCAGCGCCGGCAGCTTGGCCAGCAGCCGCATGGTCCGGCGGTACGCGCCCACCGCGTCGTGCGCCGCGGCCCGGCAGGTGTCCTCGTCCGCGCCGGCCACCCGCCCGGCCAGGACCAGCGAGGTCGCCAGCCGCTTCACGTCCCACTCCCACGGGCCGAACACCGTCTCGTCGAAGTCGTTCAGGTCGATGACGAGCCGGCCGCGGGCATCCCCGTACAGACCGAAATTCGCCGCATGGGCATCGCCGCATATCTGCGCGCCGACCCCGGTCACCGGGCCGCCGGACAGGTCGTGCGCCATCAGCCCGGCCGATCCGCGCAGGAACGCGAAGGGGTTCGCCGCCATCCGGCCCACCCGGATCGGCGCCAGCTCTGCGACCCGCCCGACGTTGGACTCCTCCACGGCCTGCACCGCGTCCGGCCGCCCGGCCGGCGCCTCGAAGTGCGCGTGCGCCGAGCGCGGCACCCGCGTGCGCAGCGCCTTGCCGGCCGCCTTGGGCGAGCCCGCCACGACCCGCGCCGCAAACCCCTCGACGGCGGGTATCCGCCCGCCGCGCGGCGCCTCGTCCGTCGTACCGCTCGTCGTCCCGTCCGGCTCCGCAACCCGCTGCCCCGGTACCGCCACCATCTGCGCCGCCCCCACCCGTACCCGTCGTACTGTCCCGGCCAACATCATCAATGCGGCACGACCGTATCTACAGCCCGGCGTCCCTGGCCAGCAGGGCGGCCTGAACCCGGTTCTCGCAGCCCAGCTTCGACAGGATCCGGCTCACGTACGTCTTCACCGTGGCCTCGCTCATGTGCAGCCGCCGGCCCGCGTCCGCGTTGGACAGCCCCTCGCCCAGCAGCGCCAGCACCCCGCGCTCGCGCTCGCTCAGCTCCGCCACCCGCCGCCGGGCCTCCTCGCCGCGCCCCGCGGCCTGCCCCGAGGCCAGCTGGTCGACCACGTGCCGGGTGGCCCCCGGCGAGAGGTACGCGTCCCCGGCCGCGGCCGCCCGCACCGCGCCGATCAGCTCGCCCGGCGCGGAATCCTTCAGCAGGAACCCCGCGCCGCCCGAGCCGAGCGCCCGCAGCACGTTCTCCCTCTCCCCGAAGGTGGTCAGGATCAGTGCCCGGACCTCCGGGGCCGCCCGCCCCAGCTCGCCGAGCGCGGTCAGCCCGTCCATCACCGGCATCTGGATGTCCAGCAGCATCACGTCAGGCGTGTGCGCGCGGGCCAGGTCCACGGCCTCGCGGCCGTTCGCCGCCTCCGCGACGACCTCGATGTCCGGAGCCGAGGTCAGGATCATCCTGATCCCGGCCCTGATCAGCGGCTCGTCGTCAGCGATCACCACTCGGATCACCTTGGCTGTCACCCGCGCTCCTACTGCTCGACCTCGTACGCCTGCTTGTCGACGAGCTTGCCGCCCTTGAAGCAGAACCGGAAAACGGTATCGGTGGCCAGCCCGGAGTCCTCCGACGACAGCAGCGCCAGACACCGCGTGCCCTCCGGCCGCTCCGGCCCCTTCCGGTCCAGTCCCGTGGTGAGGAAGCTCTCGCCGTCGGGCAGCCGGTTGCGGACCGCCTCCTCCGACTCGCCCACCCGCACCTTGTCGTAGTCGTCCCGGCTGATCATCGCGTTGCCCGCGGAGCCCATCAGCAGCACCATCCCGGCCCCGGCCATGATCACCAGCAGCACCACCGCCGCGAAGACGATCCCGCAGCCCATCGCAACGCCCCCGGTCCGGCTGCGCCTGCGTACGGCAAGCTCCCGGTCCACCGCCGCCCAGTCCATCGGCGGCGCCGTCGCGAGCCCCAGAGCCTGTGCCTGCTGCCCGAAGTCGTCGGCGATGTCCGCCACCCCCGCCGGCTCCGTCCCGTACGGCAGCACCCCGGCCACCCGGAACCCGTCGCCCTCGGCCGTGCCCGCGTGCACCATCCCGCCGACCAGCCGGGCCCGCTCGCGCAGCCCCGTCAGCCCCTGCCCGCCCGACACCACCTCGCCCGCGGCCGGGGCGGCCGCGGGCCCGTTGGCGATCTCCACCACCAGGGAGTCGTCCTCGTACCGCAGTTCCACCGAGATCGCTGCCCCCGGGGCGTGCTTGTACGCGTTGGTCAGCGCCTCCTGCACGATCCGGTACGCCGCGTGGTCGCACGCCGCGACCAGCGGCCTCGGCCGCCCCGACGTGGCCATCCGCACGTCGGTCCCCGCGCTCCGCGCCGCCTCGACGATCCCGGCGATCCCGGCCACCCCGCGCGCCGCGGGCCGGGGCTCCTCCACCGGCACCGGCGCCGCGACGCCGTCCCGCAGGATCCCGACGACCTCGCGCAGCTCGTGCATCGCCGTGACCGAGGCCTGCCGGAGCACCCCCACGGCCTCGCGCTGGCGGTCGGTGAGCTTCGGGTCCACTTCCAGGGCGCCGGTGTGCACGGAGATCAGCGCCAGCTGGTGGCCCAGGCTGTCGTGCATGTCCTGGGCGATCCGCTGGCGCTCCCGCAGCCGGGCCTGCCCGGCGACCATCACGCGCTCCCGCATCAGCTGCCCGTTGCGCTCCTGGAGCGCCTGCAGCAGGGTCCGGCGCTGCGACCAGTACCGGCTGGCCAGACCCGGCATCACCGTCATCGCGAGGAACATCAGCGTGGAGAACACGATCACCAGCACGGGCCGGTGGTCGGACCACGCCTGCACCACACCGAAGCCGACCGAGGCGAGGAACGCCAGGGTGAACGCGGTCAGCGCCCGGCCCACCCCGACGATCCGGCGTCCTGCCGACCAGCCCAGCAGGATCATGACCAGGAACGAGCCGGGCAGGAACGGGGACACCGCCGCCGCCACGACCAGGGTCACCGCCGGCAGGCGGCGTCGCAGCAACGTGAGCAGCACCACAGCCGCGGCGCTGCCCAGCATCCGCTGCACGCTGCCGTTGTCGAGCTCCTCCACCCCCAGGCCGAGCGGCACGAGCAGCCCGGCGAGCACCAGGTCCCCCGCAAGCATCCGCCGGGTCCACGGCTCCGGGCCCCTCAGCCAGTCCCAGCCCGCCCGCATCCTCGCCGTCGCATCCACGCGACCGACCCTAGACACCGGCACGCCCGCCCGACCGCTCTCTTTCGTCGCGCCCTCCGTGACGAAAGTCGTACGACCGAGACCGCGGCCGTTTCCGGTTGCGGCCCCCAACTCCCCGCGCACGACGTGGGATCGGCCCGCCGGCGTCCGCATGGGCGACCGCGCTCCTGATCAACTCCCCACCAGGGCACGGGAAAAGCGAAACGGCCGCCATCGCTTTCGCGATGACGACCGTTTCGTCGATGTGGGCGAGGGGGGATTTGAACCCCCACGTCCCGAAGGACACTGGCACCTGAAGCCAGCGCGTCTGCCGTTCCGCCACTCGCCCGAGCAGCACCCCAGTGGATCTTCCCTTTCGGGCCGTTCCCCTGGCGACGTCGAAAGATTAGCACGTCGGACGGGGTGGATTCACATCGCTTTCCCGACGCCCGCCGACCCGGCTCCGAATGCCCCTCCCGCACCGCACGCCCGGTGCGGGACACTGTCACCTGAGCACCCCTACGATCCCTTGTGAGGACCAACACTCCTGCGCATGGGACCCAGGGGGAACCAGCCGAATCCGCCACGCGTGGATACGATCAGTAAGCAGTACAGGGCGACAACGACGGAGGAGGTGCCCCATGGGAGTCCTGAAGCGGTTCGAGCAGCGACTCGAAGGTCTGGTGAACGGCACCTTCGCCAAGGTGTTCAAGTCCGAGGTCCAGCCCGTCGAGATCGCCGGCGCGCTCCAGCGCGAGTGCGACAACAACGCGACGATCTGGAACCGCGAGCGGACCGTTGTCCCCAACGACTTCATCGTCGAGCTCAGCACCGGCGACTACGAACGACTGAGCCCCTACTCCGGGCAGCTCGGCGACGAGCTCGCGGGCCTCGTCCGCGACTACGCCAAGCAGCAGCGCTACAGCTTCATGGGCCCGATCAAGGTCCACCTGGAGAAGGCCGACGACCTCGACACCGGGCTCTACCGGGTCCGCAGCCGTACGCTCGCCTCCAGCACCTCCCAGGCGCAGCCGCAGGCCCCCCAGAACCAGCAGGGCGGCTACGGCTACCCGCCGGTCGCCGCACCGCCCATGCCCGCCGGACCGCCCCCGGGCGCACCCGCGCGACGGCCGGGCGCCGGCGGACCGGCGGCCCCCGTACCCGCCGCAGGCGCCACCCGGCGCCACTGGATCGAGATCAACGGCACCCGCCACCAGATCTCGCGCCCCACGCTCGTACTCGGCCGAAGCACCGAAGCCGACGTGCGGATCGACGACCCCGGCGTATCGCGCCGGCACTGTGAGATCCGGACCGGAACGCCCTCGACGATCCAGGATCTCGGGTCCACCAACGGCATCGTGGTGGACGGGCAGCACACCACCCGCGCTACGCTCCGCGACGGCTCGCGGATCGTCGTGGGCAGTACCACCATCATTTATCGGCAAGCCGAAGGGTGAAGCGGGGGCAATGTCAGAGCTGACCCTGACGGTCATGCGGTTGGGTTTCCTGGCCGTTCTGTGGCTGTTCGTCATCGTGGCCGTTCAGGTCATCCGCAGCGACCTCTTCGGTACGCGCGTCACGCAGCGCGGCTCGCGCCGCGGCAGCGCCGCGCCCGGAGCGCCGGCGCAGCCGGGCCGGCAGGCCGCCGCGCCGCCGCAGCAGCGCCAGCGCCGCGGAGCGCCGACCAAGCTCGTCGTCTCCGAGGGGACCCTCACGGGCACCACGGTGGCCCTCGCCGGGCAGACGATCACGCTGGGCCGCGCCCACGACTCCACGATCGTGCTGGACGACGACTACGCCTCCAGCCGCCATGCCAGGATCTACCCCGACCGTGACGGCCAGTGGATCGTCGAGGATCTCGGGTCCACCAACGGCACGTATCTCGACCGGACCCGGCTGACCACCCCGACGCCCATTCCGCCGGGCGCCCCGATCCGCATCGGCAAGACCGTCATCGAGCTGCGGAAGTAGTACGAGAATGAGCGAGCGGAGCGAGCGAGCCGCGGTAGTCCGGCCCACCCAGGACCCGGACCCGAGCGCGCTCCCGACCGGAGGGTGGGCAGTGTGGCTCGAGACCGGTTGTACCCGGACGAAGCGTCGACTGGGCAGGTGCGCATGAGTCTGTCCCTGCGGTTCGCCGCCGGATCCCACAAGGGCATGATCCGCGAGGGCAACGAGGACTCCGGCTATGCCGGTCCCCGTCTCCTCGCCGTCGCCGACGGCATGGGCGGCCAGGCCGCCGGCGAGGTCGCCAGCTCCGAGGTGATCTCGTCTCTGGTGCAGCTCGACGACGACGTCCCGGGCTCCGACATCCTCACTTCGCTCGCCACTGCCGTGCAGCGCGCGAACGACCAACTGCGCGTCATGGTCGAGGAGGACGCCCAGCTCGAGGGCATGGGCACCACCCTGACCGCGCTCCTGTGGACCGGACAGCGCCTCGGACTCGTCCACGTCGGCGACTCCCGCGCCTACCTGCTCCGCGACGGCGTCCTCACACAGATCACCCAGGACCACACCTGGGTGCAGCGCCTCGTCGACGAGGGCCGCATCACCGAAGAGGAAGCCACCACCCACCCGCAGCGCTCCCTCCTCATGCGGGCGCTCGGCAGCGGTGACACCGTCGAGCCCGACCTCTCCGTCCGCGAGGTCCGCACCGGCGACCGCTACCTCATCTGCTCCGACGGCCTGTCCGGCGTCGTCTCCCACCAGACCCTGGAAGAGACGCTCGCCGGCTACCACGGCCCCCACGAGACCGTGCAGGCGCTGATCCAACTCGCCCTGCGCGGCGGCGGACCGGACAACATCACCTGCATCGTCGCGGACGTCCTCGACACCGACAGCGGCGACACCCTCGCCGCCCAGCTGAACGACACCCCGGTCGTCGTCGGCGCGGTCGCCGAGAACCAGCACCAGCTCTTCGACGGCGGCAACGCCATGCAGACCCCGGCGGGCCGTGCCTCCGGCCTGGGCCGCCAAGTCCCCCCGCCGGCCGGTGCCTTCGGCCCTCCCGGCAGCGGCGAGGCCCCCGGCTACGGATACCCCGACCAGAGCCAGGGCGGCGGCGCGTACGGCACCTTCGGCGAACCCGACGCGTACGATGACGACTCCCGCTACGACGACACGTACGACCACCCCCGCCGGCGCCGCGGCAAAGGGCGCAAGTGGACCACCCGGACGCTGATCCTGCTGATCGTCGCCGGTGTCGTCGGAGGCGGCCTGTACGCCGCCCAGCGCTGGACCCAGACCCAGTTCTACATCGGCGTCAAGGGCGAGCACGTCGCGCTCTTCCGCGGCATCAGCCAGAACCTCGGCCCGCTGGAGCTCTCCAAGGTGGAGACCGACCGCACCGACATCGAACTGAAGTACCTGCCGCCCTTCAAGCGCAAGCTGGTCGAGGCCACCATCACCGAAACCAGCCTCGACGGCGCCCGCCAGAAGATCGACGAACTCGGCGTCCAGGTCACCGCCTGCAAGAAGGACGAGGAACGCCGCGCCGCGGAAGCGCAGAACCCACCAGCACCCGGCCCCAGCCTGACTCCCACGGAGCAGTCGCTGGTCGGCCTCTGCGGCAAGCAGTAGTACACACCCGCGGGCACAGGGGGCCTGCCACACCATGAGCGTTGTCACCAACACGACCACCATCGGCGCCATCGAGCTGCCGAGCCGGCGGAACACCGAGCTCCTGCTGCTCGCTTTCGCCGTGGTCATCCCGATCTTCGCCTACGCCAACGTGGGCCTGTCGATCCACGGCAAGCTGCCGCCCGGCATGCTCGCGTACGGCGGCGGCCTCGCCGTCCTCGCCGGCATCGCCCACCTCGTGGTGCGCCGCTACGCGAAGTACGCGGACCCGCTGCTGCTGCCGATCGCCACGCTGCTCAACGGGCTCGGCTGCGTCCTGATCTGGCGGCTCGACCAGTCCGAGCGGCTGCAGAACCTGGCCAAGCGCACCGCCGGCCACTTCTCCGAGTCGGCCCCCCGCCAGATGATGTACACCGCGGTGGCCATCGCCCTGTTCGCGGGCGTGCTGCTGCTGCTCAAGGACCACCGCACGCTGCAGCGCTTCACGTACATCTCCATGGCGGCCTCGCTGGTCCTGCTGATCCTGCCGGTCGTCCCGGGCCTCGGCGCGGACGTCTTCGGCGCCAAGATCTGGATCAGCGTCGGCGGCTTCTCCATCCAGCCCGGTGAGTTCGCGAAGATCGTCATCGCGATCTTCTTCGCCGGCTACCTCATGGTGAAGCGCGACGCCCTCGCCCTGGCCAGCCGCCGCTTCATGGGCCTCTACCTGCCGCGCGGCCGCGACCTCGGCCCCATCCTGATGATCTGGGCGATGAGCCTGCTCGTCCTCGTCTTCGAGAACGACCTCGGCACCTCGCTGCTGTTCTTCGGCATGTTCGTGATCATGCTGTACGTAGCCACCGAGCGCACCAGCTGGATCGTCATCGGCCTGCTCATGAGCGTGGGCGGCGCCGCCGTGGTCGGCGCGACCGCCAGCCACGTCAAGGTCCGCGTCACCGCGTGGCTCGACCCCTTCGCCTGCTACACGAAGTCGGGCGCCTGTGAGCAGGTCGGCCAGTCGATCATGAGCTTCGGCTCCGGCGGGGTCCTCGGCACCGGCTGGGGGCAGGGCAATTCCGACCTCATCGGATTCGCCGCCAACTCCGACTTCATCTTCGCCACGGTCGGCGAGGAGCTCGGCCTCGCGGGCGTCATGGCCTTCCTCCTGCTCTACGGCCTGATCATCGAGCGCGGTGTGCGCACCGCCCTCGCCGCCCGCGACCCCTTCGGCAAGCTCTTCGCCATCGGCCTCTCCGGCGCCTTCGCCCTGCAGATCTTCGTGGTCGCGGGCGGCGTCATGGGCCTCATCCCCCTGACCGGCATGACCATGCCCTTCCTCGCGTCCGGCGGCTCGTCCGTCCTCGCCAACTGGGCCCTCATCGGGATCCTCATCCGGATCAGCGACACCGCACGCCGCCCCGCCCCGGCCCCGGCACCGTCCCCCGACTCCGAGATGACCCAGGTGGTCCGCCCGTCATGAACAAGCCCCTGCGCCGCATCTCGATCTTCTGCGGGCTGCTCGTCCTCGCCCTGCTGATCCGGACCAACTGGCTCCAGTACGTCCAGGCCGAGGAGCTCAGCACCCGCAAGGAGAACCGCCGGGTCCAGATCGCCCAGTACGCCACCCAGCGCGGCAACATCATCGTCGCGGGCGGGCAGGCCATCACCGGCTCCGACACCACGGACGGCAGCGACTACAAGTACAAGCGGACCTACACCGCCGGCCCGCTCTGGGCACCGGTGACCGGGTACGCCTCCCAGGCCTTCGGCTCCACCCAGCTCGAGTCCCTCGAGGACAAGATCCTCACCGGCAACGACGACCGGCTGTTCTTCGACCGCACGATCGGCATGTTCACCGGCGAGAAGAAGGCCGGCGGCAACGTCGTCACCACGCTGATGCCGGACGTCCAGAAGGCCGCCTACGACAAGCTCGGCGACAAGACGGGCGCCGTCGCGGCGATCGACCCGCGCACCGGAGCCATCCTGGCCCTGGTCAGCACCCCCTCGTACGACCCGTCCCTCTTCGCCGGCAACTCCAAGACCGACGAGAAGAACTGGGTCGAGCTGAAGGACAGCCCGGAGAAGAAGCTGGTCAACCGCGCCCTGCGCGAGACCTACCCGCCCGGCTCGACCTTCAAGGTCGTCACCGCCGCTGCCGCCCTCGAGCACGGCGTCGTCACCGACATCAACGCGCCGACGGACACCCCCGAGCCGTTCCTGCTGCCGACGACCAAGACCCCGATGGTCAACCACGCCAAGGGCTGCGAGAAGGCGACCCTCCTCTTCGCGCTGCAGGTGTCCTGCAACTCCGTCTTCGCCAACGTCGCCGACAAGGTGACGAAGGACAAGATGCTGGAGACCGCGCAGAAGTTCGGCTTCAACAACGACAAGATCGACACCCCGGTCCGGGCGTTCGCCAGCGTCTACGACAAGAACATGGACCGGCCGAGCAACTCGCTCTCCGCGATCGGCCAGTACAACACCGCCGCCACCCCGCTCCAGATGGCGATGGTCGCCGCGGCCGTCGCCAACGACGGCAAGCTGATGAAGCCGTACATGGTCGACCAGCTCACCGCCCCGAACCTCGACGTCATCGAGAAGCACGAGCCGCAGGAGATGAGCCGCCCGCTCTCCCCCGCCAACGCGCAGAAGCTCCAGCAGATGATGGTCAACGTCGTCGAGAACGAGAACGGCACCGGCGGCAAGGCGAAGATCCCGGGCGTCACCGTCGGCGGCAAGACCGGCACCGCACAGCACGGCGAGAAGAACGCCAAGCGCCCCTACGCCTGGTTCATCTCCTACGCCAAGACCGACAAGGGCTCCCCGGTCGCCGTCGCCGTCGTCATCGAGGACAGCGACGCCGACCGCGAGGACATCAGCGGTGGCGGCCTCGCGGCACCCGTCGCGAAGGCCGTCATGGAAGCCGTCCTGAAGAACCAGGGCTGACGGGGGAACGCAAAGGCCGACAGGGGCGAAAGAGCCGTATCGGGGGTGATCCACATCACTGTTCCCGCCCGGATCCGAGCGTACGGTACCGGTCCGGTATCAGCCTGTGGTCACGAACCGATCACCGACGATCGGCCGGTAGCCTTTGCGCGAACAGCACACCGCCGGACCACACACGGGTGCGGTCGGGACTGACGGAGAGGGCTGCAACGTTATGGAAGAGCCGCGTCGCCTCGGCGGCCGGTACGAGCTGAGCCACGTGCTCGGCCGCGGTGGCATGGCCGAGGTATACCTCGCCCACGACACCCGGCTCGGCCGTACCGTCGCCGTCAAGACCCTGCGCGCCGATCTCGCCCGCGACCCGTCCTTCCAGGCCCGGTTCCGGCGCGAGGCCCAGTCGGCCGCGTCGCTCAACCACCCGGCGATCGTCGCGGTCTACGACACCGGCGAGGACTACGTCGACAACATCTCCATCCCGTACATCGTGATGGAGTACGTCGACGGTTCCACCCTGCGCGAGCTCCTGCACTCCGGCCGCAAGCTGCTGCCCGAGCGCACGCTGGAAATGACCATCGGCATCCTCCAGGCCCTCGAGTACTCGCACCGCGCCGGCATCGTCCACCGCGACATCAAGCCCGCCAACGTCATGCTCACCCGCAGCGGCCAGGTCAAGGTCATGGACTTCGGCATCGCCCGCGCCATGGGCGACTCCGGCATGACCATGACGCAGACCGCGGCCGTCATCGGCACCGCCCAGTACCTCTCCCCGGAGCAGGCGAAGGGCGAGCAGGTCGACGCCCGCTCCGACCTCTACTCCGCGGGCTGCCTGCTGTACGAACTCCTCAGCGTCCGGCCGCCGTTCATCGGCGACTCCCCGGTCGCCGTCGCGTACCAGCACGTGCGCGAGGAACCCCAGCCGCCGTCGAACTTCGACCCCGAGATCACGCCCGAGATGGACGCGATCGTGTTGAAGGCGCTGGTCAAGGACCCCGACTACCGCTACCAGTCCGCCGACGAGATGCGCGCCGACATCGAGGCCTGCCTCGAGGGCCAGCCCGTCGCCGCCGCCGCGGCCATGGGCACGCCCGGCTACGGCTACCCCGACCAGGGCCACGGCTACGGACACCAGGGCTACGACCAGCCCACCACCGCCCTGCGCGCCGCCGACTCCGGCCAGACCTCCATGCTCCCGCCGATGCCCCCGGGCGACGGCGGCTACGGCTACGGGGACCAGGGCCAGGGCGGCTACGACCAGGGCCACGGCCGCCGCCAGAAGAAGAGCAAGGCCTCGACGATCCTGCTCGTCACGGCCGGCATCCTCGTCCTGGTCGGCGCCATCCTCATCGGCCGCTCCCTCTTCAGCGGTGGCGCCGACAACCGGCCCAGCGTGCCCAAGCTCATCGGCGAGACCTTCGAGCAGGCGCAGAAGACGGGTGACAACGTCGGCCTCAAGGTCGAGAAGGAAGCCGACGAGGCCTGCGACAACCAGCCCAAGGGCAACGTCTGCTCGCAGAACCCGGCGCCCGACACCAAGGTCGACAAGGGCTTCACGGTCAAGGTCAAGGTCTCCTCGGGCGCACCGGACGTGGCCGTGCCCGACGTCCTCAACGTGAAGTTCGAGGACGCGGAGAAGGCGCTCAAGGACAAGGGCTTCGCGGTCGAGAAGAAGACCCAGGAGTCCGACCGGACCGCCGGCACCGTCCTGGACCAGACCCCGAAGAGCGGCGGCAAGGCCCCGAAGGGCTCGACCGTCACGCTGACCGTCGCCAAGGAGCCGTCGAAGTCCGATATGCCGGACCTCATCGGAAAGACCAGGGAGCAGGCCGTCAAGCTGCTGAGCGACGCCAAGCTCAAGCTCGGCAGCCAGACGGAGGTCGACTCCCCGGGTGCCCCGCCGAGGACGGTCGTCCAGCAGCAGTACCAGCCGGGCGAGCAGCTCGCCGTGGGCACGACGGTCAACATCCAGATCGCCAAGGCCGGGCAGCAGACCCAGGTCCCGCAGCTGATCACCAGGACCGTCGCCCAGGCCAAGCAGGAACTCGCGAGCCGGGGCCTGAGCCTCCAGGTCATCGCGGGTCCGACGGACGACAAGGCGATCGTCATGGTCACCGATCCCCCGGCGGGCACCCCCGTGGAAGCGGGCAGGGTCATCAACGTCCAGACGATCGCCGGCCAGCCGGACGGCGGCAACAACGGCGGGACGCTCTTCGGCGGCCTGACGGGCGGACGGCGCTAGCCGGCGGCCTTCCGGGACTCCGGGACGCGGAGACACGCAAAAGCCCCTGTGGGCGGCCTCAGAGGGCCGGTTCTACTGATCCCCGCAACACCCTGGAGTTCAGGGAGTTGCGGGGATCATGGGTTTTGAGGTGCTGAAGGCGAGGTTCTTCGAGGCGCT
>NZ_JBFAJR010000004.1:0-64840 GCF_040655295.1 Streptomyces sp. NPDC050448
GACGACAACGCGGCAAGGCGCGGTGCCTGGGGGTCCCCCCGGACGGAGTCTGGGGGAGGCCCGGGCCCGGCCATGATCCGCCGGACACCCCCTAGCTCCGGTCCCCGCCGAGCGGCCCGGGCTGCGGAATCGGTGCGGGCCCGGGCGGCGGCGCCGGATCGGGCACCGGCGCGGGCGCGGGCGGCACGGGCCGCGGAATGGGCTCGGGATCGGGGAAGGGATGCGGCTCGGGCATGGGCGGCACCGGATCCGGCCCGGGGACGGGCGGCTGCGTCTGTTCCTCGTTTCGCACCATATACACCACCTTCCCCGGATCCGGCACCGTACGCGCACCGAAAACGGCGCCCCCGGCAGCGAGAAGCCGCCGGGGGCGCCGTCGTGCGCGCGTCGGGATCAGCCGCCGGTGACGGGGCTCGCGTCGATGCCCGCGGCGGTGCCGCGGAAAGCCACGGCCTTCCCGTCTGCGGCGACGGCCCACAGGTCCGCCAGGCCGTCGCCGGTGAGGTCGCCGTTCGATCCGAGGGCCGGGTAGGCCGCACGTGCGATGCCCGAGCCGATCTTCACCCGGTTCGCGGCCACGCCCCACCGGCGGGGTCGGCCTTGCCATCGGCGCCCTTGACGCCGCTCACGCGGAACACGTCGCCCGAGACGTCGTCCCGCAGCCACAGGTCGGCGACGCCGTCACCGTCGGTGTCCCCCGGGACGGCCACCGTGTACGCGTCCCAGTCGCCGTCGCCGACGAGGACGGGCGGACCGGAGCCGTCGAGGAGGCTCACGCCGTTGCTGTGGTACGCCCAGAGCTTCTTGCCCTGCTTCACCAGCAGATCGGGGGTGCCGTCCGCGTTGAGGTCGCCCGCGTCGACGAGGTCCTCGGCGTTGTACCAGTGGTCGTCGGCGCTCTCGCAGCCCTGGCCGGGGTCCGCTACGGGGCAGGTGACGATCAGCTCGATGCGGTCGTCCTTGACCACGCCGTTGCCGAGGTTCGGGTAGACCCAGAGCTCGGCGCGATCCTCACGCGTGATCGACATCTGCGAACCGATTAACGGACCGCCCCGAGTGCTGCGGCGAGGCCGGGGGCCGGGCTGGAGAAGACCGGGGTGGCGGTCGTGGCCAGGGGCGCCGCGTCGGCCATCGAGGCCTGGGCCAGGACGATGGCGTCCGCGCCGGTCACGGCGTCGGCCGCCTCGGCCACGAGGCCGAGGTAGCCGGCGGTGTCCCCGGCCTCGAAACGGGGCCACGCGTCCTCGATCACGCGGGTGGTGATCGACACCGGTCGACCGGCCCTCGCGGCCTCCTCCGCCACGAGGGCGGCCGTCGGGGCCAGAGTCGACTCCACGGTGGCCAGGACCGCGATGCGCGGGCCCGTGCGGACGGCCTCGGCGGCCATCGGGCGGTCGACGCGGAGGACCGGGACGCCCAGCTCCGGGGCCAGGGACTCCGCGACGCCGCCGATGCTCGAGCAGGTGACGAGGACCGGGCCGCCGGCGCCGTCCAGCAGGGTCCACAGGGCCGGAACCACCGAGTCCGGGCCCTGCGTACGGGCCCGGTCCAGCAGCTCCGGCACCACGAGGTGGCGCAGCACGGCGCCCGGGTGGTCCCGGTCCCGCAGGGCGTCGAAGACCGGCACGTGGACGGGCGACGTGTGCAGCAGGGTCAGGCTCGTCACCACAGGTCGGCGCTCGCGTCGAGCTGCGCCTTCGCCGCCGCCACGACCTCGGCCGGCGCCTCGGGCGCCTGGTCGGGATGGCGGGCGGCCCAGCTCGCCGCGTACGGGCACAGCGGAACCACGGGTACCCCCTCAGCGGCGGCGATGCCGTAGAAGCCCTTCACCAGGTCCCCGGCGATCCCCCGCCCCTCGTGCCCCGGCTCGACGATGGTGTGCACCGCCACCAGAGCGTGGGGTGCCGCGTCGAGCACGAAGTACGCGATGAGGCCGACCACCTCACCGTCCTCGACGGCGAGCAGCCGTCCGGCCTTCCGGTCGTCCTTGAACTCGATGGCCCCGGTCTGCGACATGATCCCCGACTCCCCTCAGACAGCCACCGCGTGGGGGCTGCGCTCCTGGTCCGTTCCCGGCACCGGGGCGGACGGGTCCGCGCCCAGTTCGATGATGCGGTTGTCCCCGTCGACGTGCACGACGCGGGGCTTCAGCGCCCGTGCCTCGGCGTCCTCGACCTGCGCGTAGCTGATGAGGATGACGAGGTCCCCGGGGTGCACGAGGTGTGCGGCGGCGCCGTTGATCCCGATGACCCCGGAACCGCGCTCGCCCTCGATGACGTACGTCTCCAGCCGCGCCCCATTGGTGATGTCCACGATGTGGACGAGCTCCCCGGGCAGCAGATCCGCCGCATCCAGCAGATCGGCGTCGATGGTCACGGACCCGACGTAATGCAGGTCGGCCTGGGTGACCGTGGCCCGATGGATCTTGGACTTGAACATTGTACGCATCATCGAGGTACCCCTGGATCTAGGCTCCCTGCCTGCATTTTTGCAGGTCAAGGGCAGTTTCCCTACCCTACAACGAGTCGCATGTTCGGTCAGCTTTCCCCATGTTTTTGAGGACTGATGCTGACCAATTGCTGACTTTTCTGACGCATCGTCAGGCAGGTTCGGAGGGCCTGGGTCGGCTCACTCACTCCCCACCGCGACGACGACGCCAGCCTACGCAACGACCACCGGCAGTCGTCCAGGGCCACCGTCACTGTGACCGGATCCACCGGTGTCGGGTCGACGGTCGACACGCGCCGGCCCTGTCCCCCGGATCGCCCCTCCGGAGCCTCAGTGAGCCCTTTCCAACCTGCTGGTGGGGCAGCGTGGTTGTGGTGTTGAAGGGCTGTACGACGTAGCGAAGCTCCTGGTAGACGGGTTCTCGACCAAGATCACCCGTGTCCGCCAGGAGCTTCGTGTGCTTGTCTACCCATCCGCAGTCGATCTGTCCACCCGGACTCTGCGGTACCTGGCGGGGCAGCTCCGCTCCCGGCAGAGGGAGATCGGGACACGGTGGCGGCGCCTTCCCACCGGCCGTCAAGCCCTGCTCGCCCTGGCCCACCTGCGGTGCGGCGACACCTACGCCCGGCTTGCTGCTGGGTTCGGTATCGGCATTGCGACCGTCTACCGCTACATACGCGAGGCCGTCGATGTCCTGGCCGCCATCGCCCCGACCCTGGCCGAAGCGATGAAGACCATCCGGACCAAGGCGTTCGTGATCCTGGACGGCACGCTGCTACCGATCGACCGGATCGCCGCCGACACCCCGTACTACTCGGGGAAACACAAGCGCCACGGCATGAACGTCCAGGTCCTCACCGATCCGTTCGGCCGCCTGCTGTGGGCCTCACCGGCACTGCCCGGCGCGACACACGATCTGACCGCCGCACGGCAGCACGGAATCATCGACGCGCTCGCCGATGCCGGTGTGAAGTGCTGGGCGGACAAGGCGTACCAGGGCGCCGGCCGCCACGTCCGCGTACCGTTCAGAGGCCGTCGGCTCAAGCCGTGGAAGCGGCGGCACAACAGCACCCACGCCAAGATCCGCCGCCTTGGCGAACAGGCCATGGCGGTCCTGAAGGGCTGGCGCCTGCTACGCAAGCTCCGCTGCAGCACCAACCAGATCACCGACATCGTCAAGGCCGTCGTCGTCCTCCACCACGCCTCACCCTGAGGTTGGAAAAGGCTCAGTGTAAGGAAAACAGGGGTGCTCAAGTTGTTGAGCACCCCGACTTCCTGACACTGTTTTACAAACATGATCCAGCTGGAGTGGAGATCGCGTAACGGCTTTTCTGCACCCGCTGAAAGCATCGTTGCTGTCCAGAGTGAAGGGTGCTGCAGCGTTCAGACATCTGTGTACCGCGGCGCCGTGAGCGAGCGCAGGCTTGCCCCGGAAAGCCGCGTCCCCCGGGCGTTGGGCCGCCGATCAGGTGACACTCCCACCCGGGTGCAAGCGGCAAGAGGGCCCCTCCAGGTATGGGGATCGCCGACCTCGCCCGTCCGGCCGGCGAAACCCCGGTGGCGGGTTGAGCCACAAGGGTGACGAGGTGGTGCCGGCCACGCCAGGTGCCGCCCTCGAAGTGGTCGAGTCCTTGAAGTTCGCGGTAGTCGTGTTCGATCCGCCGGCGCGTCTTCGCCCACCGCGCCGGACCCTCAACGAGTGAGGTGGCGGGCAGGTTCGATATCCAACAGCCGGTCGGAACAGGCGTCCAGCGCCATCTGGACGGCCGTCGCCCATACTGGCGTACGGGCCGCCTCATCGCTAATGAAACCATTGATGTGCAGTTCCGCCAGCCAGGCGGACAACCCGGCGTAGTGCCCGTACGGGTCGAGCACGACGAGCGGTCGGCGGCGAGCGCCGGCCATCGACAAGGCGCTCCAGGTGTCGAAGAGTTCCTCGCAGGTTCCCAGCCCGCCAGTGAGCACCAGGAAGGCGTCGGCCCTATGGAACATCAATTGTTTGCGGGTGGACAGCCCGTCCACCACGAGAAGCTGATCGGCGGCGTGGTCGGCCTTGTGGACCAAGGGCCGGGGCACGATCCCGGTGGTGTGGCCGCCGCCATCCCGGACGGCGGCGGCCATTGCGCCCATCATCGAGCAATTCTGGCCGCCCCACACCAAACCCCACCCCCTGGCTGCGATCCCAGCGCCGACCTCCTCGGCGAGGGCGATGTCGGCGGCTTTGGCGGCGGGCGAGGCGGCGCAGTACACGCATACCGTGAACGCGGTGGGGCGCGGTGGCATGGAATCCGTCGCAGCGGTGTCGAGCGTCATCACGAGCTCCTAATCTGCGGCCGAAGCGCCCATCGGCATACTGATGCGGTACGCGGACCACGCTACGGAACGACAATGGATATTCCAGTCCGCCGACGCCGGTTTCCAGCAGGATCCGTAACCTTTCGGGAGGCGCCCCGAAGTTCTCCGATATTCGAGGGGCGAACTTATTGACACCTGAGCATATTTTCTTCATCTGCTGCTCTTTTGCATAAAACTCCGACGCGTGGCACCTTGGTTGATTAATCGACGCTGTCCTGGGATGAAGTGAAGGGAAGCGGATGCCTTAGTTTCTGTCGGCCATTTCCGTAGTCCGCTTTCACTCCCGTCAAGGTCCCCCCATGCCACTTCCTGTACCGGCCCACATCCTGGCACCGCTGCCCGAAGAGCTGACCAGTTTCGTCGGCCGACGGCGAGAAACCGGTGAACTCCGCAGAGTCCTGGAGACCTCCCGCCTGGTCACCGTCATCGGCGCCGGCGGTATCGGCAAGAGCCGTCTCGCCTACCACACCGCAGGCAGGCTGACCCGCGCTTTCCCCGGCGGCATCCACTACGCGGATTGCACCGATGGCGAGGAGGCGCTCACCGATGCCCTGGCAGCAACGCCCGATGCCCGGGCCTTGCTCGTCGCGGACAATTGCGAGGCGACACGCGTGTCGGTGGCGCGACTCGTTGGGCAGGCACTGCGTTCGTCCGCTGCCTGGCACGTCATGGTGACGAGCCGACAGGTCCTGGGTGTGCCCGGCGAGCACGTGTACCAGCTGCCACCGATGGACCTGCCGGCGGCCGAGGAGCGTTCCACGGTCCGGATCGGCGCGTGCGACGCGATCGCACTGCTCCTGGAGCGCGCCCGCGCCGTGGTGAACGGGCTTGCTCTGACCCACGAGAATGCTCCGTACCTGGTCGAACTGTGCCGACGGCTGGACGGGCTGCCGCTGGCCCTGGAGGCCGCCGCCGCGCAAATGCGGGTGTTGGCGCCCCGTCAGGTGCTGGACCGGGTGGTGTCGTCCTACGATGTGTTCGCGCGCGGGATCGGACCCGCCGCCTCGGGACTGCTCGGCTGCGTGCAGCGCTCCGCCGAGCTGTGTTCGCCCGAGGAGCTCGAGCTGTGGGCCAACCTCTCCGTATTCTGCGGCCCTGTCACGCTGGACGCCGCCACGGCGATGGGGCCGGCCGACGCCGACCCAGAGGCCGTCCTTCACCTGATCGCGGGTCTGGTGGACAAGTCGGTCCTGGTCCGCGTGGACACTCGGGACACGGTCTGCTACCGGTTGTACGCGCCACTGCGCCACCACGGCCGCCGGATGTTGCAGGACAGCGGTGGCGCCGTCCACGCCCGGCGTCTGCATCGGGACCACCAGCTGCGGATCACCGAGGCGGAGGCCGCCCGGACGATGAGGGACACGCCGGACGCGGCTTTGCCACCGTCGCACGCAGACGGTGCTGAACTGCGTGCCGCCCTGGAGGTATGCCTGACCGATCCCGAGGCGGGCGACGCGGGGCTGCGCCTGGCCGTGGCCCGGTGGCCGTACTGGCTGGCCGAGGGCACGACCGCCGAGGCGTGCGACTGGCTCGAATGCTTCGTCCGCGCCGCCGGTGATCTCCGGGCCACCGGAACCGTGGCGTACGCCCACGCCCTGTGGGTGCTGGCATGGTTGCGGGGCGCACAGGGCGAGACCCGCAAAGCCCGCGCCGTGCTGCGGCACGGCGGCGCAGTGGCGCGCGAGCTCGCCGACGACTCCGCGGCGGCGCACACCGCCTTCGTCCAGGGCACCTTGGACCTCGTCGAGGGCGACGCGGCCACGGCGGTCACCGTGCTGCGAGAGGCGCTGGAGCACCTCACCGGACCCGAGGACGCTTTCGGCGGCATGATGGCCGCGCTGCACCTCTCCCTGGCGCTCGGCCAGACGGACGCGGACGACCACCAGGCGCGCGTGATCGCCGAGCGCTGCCGCACTCAGTACCGAATGCCCCGGTGGAAGGGTTACCCGAACTGGGTGCTCGCCGCCGTGACCCTGAGACAGGGGGACATCGACGGCGCCCACGCATCGGCCTTGGAGGCGCTGCAGTCGTTCCTGGCCGTCGCAGACCGGCCGGCCACCGCAGCGACGCTGGAGCTATTGGCCTGGACGACGGCAGCCGGGGGCGACGACCGGCAGGCCGCCCGCCTACTTGGTGCCGCTGCCAGGCAATGTCCGGGAGTCCCGGCCCCAGCTCGGCTGCTGAGTACCGCGGCGATCAGGGACCACCACTCCGTTCTGTGCGCGAGCGTACGACGGCGTCTGGGGCCTCGCGCGTTCGAGGCTGCCACCGCTGAGGGCGGGGCTGCGGACCTGGGCGAGCTGCTCGGCGGCGGCTTGGCCCCGGTCCCACATCGCCCCGTCCGCGAGCCGGCGGACGGGACCGGCGGCCCGCTCACCCCGCGCCAGTGGGCAGTGGCGCGGCTGGTGGCCGAAGGGCTGAGCAACCGGGAAGTCGCCGGCCGGCTCGTTGTCGCGCAACGCACTGTGGAGACCCACGTCGAGCACATCCTGGCCCGGTTGTCGTTCACCTCGCGCGTGCAGATCGCCGCTTGGGTCACCGAACGCGTCGGCTTGCCCGCAGCGCCCGATGCCGCTCAGCCCGCACAGCCGGCGGTGATCCCTCGCTCCCCGGTCAGCCTCGCCCGGCAGACAAGACGAGTACTTCAGTGAGTTGCGCGGCCGCCACTGACAGAACGAAAGGCAGACCCGACATGCAGGTCCACACGCATGGTCGCGACGGTGCTGGTGAACCGGTCTGGTCCCGGTGCGTGGTGGCGTTTCCCGGGCAGGGCGGGCAGGGGCCGCGGATGGGCCTGGCCTGGCGTCACCATGATGTCTGGGAACTGGTGGAACGAGCCGAGGCAGCCCTCGGCCGCCCCGTCGCGCCCATGCTGCTGGACCGGGCCGCCGCACCGCGTACCACTGCCGAGGCGCAACTAGCGGTGTTCATGGCCTCGATGCTGGCCTGGGAAGCGGTCCGGAAGGCAGCCGGTCCGCCCGCGCTGTTCGCCGGGCACTCCTTGGGGCAGATTTCCGCGCTGACGGCCGCGGGCGTCCTGGCATTCGAAGATGCGGTATGGCTCACAGCGCACCGCGGCGAGCTGACCGAGGCGGTGTGCCGCGGGCAGAACGGTGGCATGGTCGCCGTGCTGCCGATCTCGATCGACGCAGCGGAGAAGGCGTGCGGCGTGCCGCCGGACGACTGCTGGCTGGCCAACGACAATGCGCCCGGCCAGGTGGTGCTGGCTGGTACAGAGGCCGGGCTGGTGCGGGCGACGGAGGTGGCCCGGGCGCTGGGGGCGGAGAAGTTCTACCGGCTGGCGGTGCCGGGCGCGTTCCACACTCCGCTTATGGCCGAGGCCGCTGCTGCCTTCGGCGATCACCTCCACACCGTGGCGTTCGGAGCACCGGTGCGCCCGGTCCTGTCCAATGCCACTGCTCGGCCAGCATCACCCGACGCCCCCTGGCGGCGGCTGCTCTCAGAGCACCTGATCTCGCCGGTTCGGTGGCGCGAGTCACAGGAATACATGGTGGCGGCCGGCGCACGCGGCCTGGTCGAGGTGGGGTGCGGCAGGACTCTGAGCAAACTCGCGCACCGCACCGCCCCCCAACTGGCCACCTATCAGCTCGACACCCCCGCCGCCGCCGATCAGCTGCTCAACGAGCTTTCCTGACTTTTGCCGCCTGCCCGGGCGAGTTCTGTCGTTCGGCGGCGACGAGCGCGGCGATGGTGCGCCTGAGCCGGGCTTTGTCGACCTTGCCCACCCCGGTGGTGGGCAGCGCCGCGATCACCTCAAGACGGTCTGGCAGCTTGAAGGGGGCAACCCCCTGAGCACGCAGGAAGTCCCGCAGCTCGCGCAGCCTCGGCGCGTCGTGCCCGGACGACACCACCACGGCGCACACCGCTTCGCCGTGCAGCGGGTGCGGCATCGCGACCACCGCCGCGGCGCATACCGCCGGGTGTCTCATGAGCAGCGTCTCCAGGTCCCCCGCCGGGATCTTCTCGCCGGAACGGTTGATCACGTCCTTGACCCGGCCGACCACGATGACGTTGCACGCGTCATCGAGCCGCACGAGATCTCCGGTGCGGTAGAAGCCGCCGGGGCCGAAGGCGTCGGGCGGCCGGGCGCCCGCTGCGTAGGCCGAGATCGTGCTCGGGCCCCGCGTCCACAGCTCACCGGCCGTGCCCGGCGGAACCGTTCGCCCCGCGTCGTCGACGACCCGTAGCTCGTCCCCGCGCGCGGCGGGCCTGCCCTGGGTGGTGTCCACGATGTCGTCCGGGTCGTCGAGCCGGGTGAAGCACAGCAGGCCCTCGCTCATGCCGTACACCTGCTGGACGGCACAGCCCAGTTCGGAGGCCAGACGCCGGGCGGTAGCCGGGTCCAGCTTGGCACCGCCAACCTGGAGGACGCGTAGGCTCGACACGTCGCGCGGGTGATCCCGTAGTTCCGTGAGCCACTGGGCGGCCAGGCTGGGGACAAGCGCGCAGTGCGTGACACGTTCACGTTCAACGAGGTCCAGGCAGTGGGCGGCGTCGGCGGACCGGGCCAGTACCACCCGCCCGCCGTGAGCGAGAGTGCCGAGGACACCGGGGTGCCCGAAGGCGAAACTGTGCGTGACGGGGATCGCCGCGAGATAGACCGAGTCGCGGTCCAGACCGGATACTTCAGAGGCGGCACGGATCACGGAGGCAAACGCCTCGTGCGTGCGCGGGATGCCTTTGGGCGGACCGGTCGTGCCGCTGGACAACAGGTGCAGTGCGATGTCCTGCGGTTGAGAGGTGTGTACGCGCGCCAGGTCTCCGTGCGCCGGGGCGCACAGTGCGTGCAGGTCGTCCCCGGCCAGCAGCGTCCTGACACAGTCGTGTTCCTTGATCAGGCGCCGTGCCATCTCCGTGTGGTCGAAGGCCCGGGACCGGGGTGGCACTGCCATCGCGGCCGGGCGCAGCGTGGCGATCACCGGGCGCAACTCGTGTTCGCGCAGCGTCGGCATGGCCAGGACCGGCGGGCACCCGGCACGCATCAGGGCAAGGGAGAGCACCAGCAGCTCGATGGTGTTGGGGAGTTGGACGAGGACCGGCTCGGGGGCACGGAGGTCCAGCCGGCGCAACCGTGCGGCGGCGCTGTCCACCGCCACCATGAGCTGGCGGTATGTCATGCGCCGCTGTTCCCAGACGACCGCGCATCGGCCGGCCAGGGCCTCGGAGTGCCTCAGCACGAGGTCGTCCACCCGTTCCGGCCGCCACCAGCCCGCCGCACGGTAGCGGTCGGCGCTCACCGAACCCCTACGAGTGCCGCGGCATGTTCGATCGCCGCCTCCTGCCACGGTGTCAGCTCCTGATACGGGCGGGCGTCGTAGATGTCCGCGTACGGGTCGAGGATTTCCGTCGTGTGCCCGGACAACACCTCCAGCACGGCCAGTCCGCAATACGGTACATACACTGGTGAATAGCCACCCTCGTGGCACATCACCAGGCGGCCCCCGCACAGTTCCTCCGCCAGCTCCAGCAACTGCGTGGCCAGGTTGCGGTAGCCCGCCGCACTCACCCCCATACGGCCCAGCGGATCCGCTGCCGACGCGTCGAACCCGCTCGCCACGATGACGAGATCTGGCGCGAACGCCCGTACGGCGGGCACCACGACCCGGCTGAACGCCTCCGCATACGCACCATTGCCGCTGCCCGCCGGAAGCGGAACGTTCACTACGGTTCCCGTGGCCGTGCCGCCGCCGCGCTCATGCCGGTGACCTGAGTCGAACGGGAACAGTCCGTCCTGGTGCACCGAGACGGTCAGCACGCCTACATCGCGCGTGAAGATGGCCTGCGTGCCGTTGCCGTGGTGCACGTCGTAATCCACGACCGCGACACGCTCCACGCCGTGCCGCGCGCGGCCCCACGCGACGGCGACGGCGATGTTGGCGAACACGCACCATCCCATGCCGGTGTCGGGCAGCGCGTGATGGCCCGCGGGGCGTACCAGCGCGTAGGAATTGTGCGCCCGGCCGGTGAGCACGGCTTCGGTGGCGGCGATCGCGCCTCCGGCGGCCAGAGCGGCGATGTCGTATGCGCCCGGTCCGAAGGGCGTCCAGCCGTCCCCGGCGTCACCACCGCCCGTCGCGCTGGCCCGCGCGATACGATCGACGTAGGCCGCAGTGTGCACGCGCAGCAGATCCTCCCGTGTCGCCTCGCTGGGGGTGATCCGCACCAGGTGCCGCGCGAGACCGCTGGCCTCCACCAGCGAGGCGAGACGGGTCCTGGGCTCAGGCGTGTCGTAGTGCGGGTGTGGTGGCAGCGGGCCGCCGGCACCGGGGGGATGGAAGTTCCCCGTGTCGTACCAGCCATAGCGCTCGTGCCACACGTACGCCGTGGTCACATTTCCTCCCATCTACGCCGCGGTGAGGACGAGCACCGCGTTCTGTCCACCGAAACCGAAGGAGTTGTTCAGCGCGGCGCCACTGGTCACGGACCGTGCCGCGCTCTGTACGAGATCGCAGTCGACCTCCGGGTCCACCCGTTCGAGGTTCGCCGTGGGCGGTACCAGAGCGCTCTCCAGCGCGAGCACGGTGAACACGGCCTCGATGGCACCCGCAGCGCCCATGCAGTGACCGGTCACGCCTTTGGTCGAGGTCACCACGGCAGTCGGACCGATCGCCCTGCGGATCACGCGGGCCTCGGCGGCGTCACCCAGCCGGGTCGCGGTGCCGTGCGCGTTCACGTGGCCGATGTCCGCCCCGGACAGTCCTGCATCGGCCAGGGCCGCCCGCACCGCGTTCCGTGCCCCCACTCCCTCGGGGTCGGGCGCGGTGTCGTGCACCGCGTCGGCTGATGCCCCGTAGCCGCTGATGTAGCCGCGCACCCGGGCGCCGCGTGCCCGTGCGTCCGCCTCTCGTTCGAGTACCAGCACGCCCGCGCCTTCACCGGCTACGAACCCGTCTCTGCCGACATCGAACGGGCGCGAGGCGGTGGTCGGATCATGGGAGCGGCGGGACAGCGCACCGGCGGCCGCGAGCCCGGCCATCATGGATGGACTGACAGCGGCCTCCGCGCCGCCGGCCAGCACGATGTCGCAGGCGCCGTTGCGCAGCAGGTCCCGAGCCACCCCGAGAGCCGTCGAACCAGACGCGCAAGCAGTACTCACGGCCAGATTCGGACCCTGTGCGCCACAGTCGATCGCAACGTACCCGGCGGCCATATTGACGCCGTACAACGGGAGGAACAGCGGCGACACGCTCGATGCGCCCTTCTTGCGCAAGATCTGGTGTTGCTGCTCGAATGCCGCTGTGCCGCCCAGGGAGTTGCCCATCACCACTCCGACGCGGGCGCCGTCCCATGTGTGGGGGTCCAGGCCGCAGTCGCGCAGTGCCTCGCGGGCGGCCACCATGCCGAGTTGGACGTGCCGTCCCAGGCGCCAGGCGGTCCGCCGCCCCAGCACCGCGCCGGGATCGAAGTCCGCTGGTACCCGGCAGCTGAAGTCCACCGGCAGCCCGGCCAGCGCCGGGTCCGCGGAGGCCGTCGGCACAGCGCTCAGGACCCGCTTCCAATTGGCGTCCACCCCCACACCGGCAGGAGTGACCAGCCCCAGACCGGTCACCGCCGCACGAAAGGGCTGAGGGGGCGTCATGCCGCGGTGAGGACTACGACGGCGTTCTGACCGGCCAGGCCGAAGGCGACATTGACGGCGACCTCGACGGGCATGGCGCGCGCCGAGCCCTGGACGATGTCCGCGTCGATCCGCGGGTCCAGCCGCTCCAGGTTGGCGACGGCCGGGACCAGACCGTGCTCGATGGACAGGACGGTGTACACGGCCTCGATCGCGCCGGCGGCGGCGATGCAGTGACCGGTGACACCCTTGGTCGAGGTCACTGCCGGACGCGGACCGAGCACGCGGCGCAGCACGCGCGTCTCGCCGATGTCATTCAGCTCGGTTGCGGTGCCGTGGGCGTTGACGTGGTCGACGTCCTCACCGGACAGCCCAGCGTCCGACAGCGCCGTGCGCAGGGCCCGCTCGAAGCCACTGCCGTCCGGGTCGGGGGCCGCCTGGTGAACGGCGTCGGCGGAACCACCGTAGCCGCTGATGTGGGCACGTACCCGGGCGCCGCGTGCCCGTGCGTCCGCCTCCCGTTCGAGTACCAGCACGCCCGCGCCTTCAGCCGCCACGAATCCGTCCCGGTCAACGTCGAACGGCCGGAACGCCGCAGGCGGGTCGTCGGACCGGCGGGAGAGGACACCCATGCTGGTCAGGCCCGCGATGATGGTCCGGCTCAGCGCCGCTTCCGTGCCGCCGGCCAGCACGATGTCGCAGGTGCCGTTGCGCAGCAGGTCCCGAGCCACCCCGAGAGCGGTCCCACCGGACGCGCACGCGGTGGTGACCACCAGGTTGGGCCCGCCCGCGCGACAGTCGATCGCGATGTGTCCGGCAACCATGTTCGCGCCCCACATCGAGATGAACATGGGCGACACTGCCTGGGCGCCCCTGTCCCGCAAGGCCAGACACTGCTGCTCGAATGTCTCTGTGCCGCCCAGGGAGTTGCCCATCACCACTCCGACGCGGGCGCCGTCCCATGTGTGGGGGTCCAGGCCGCAGTCGCGCAGTGCCTCGCGGGCGGCCACCATGCCGAGTTGGACGTGCCGTCCCAGGCGCCAGGCGGTCCGCCGCCCCAGCACCGCGCCGGGATCGAAGTCCGCTGGTACCCGGCAGCTGAAGTCCACCGGCAGCCCGGCCAGCGCCGGGTCCGCGGAGGCCGTCGGCACAGCGCTCAGGACCCGCTTCCAATTGGCGTCCACCCCCACACCGGCAGGAGTGACCAGCCCCAGACCGGTCACCGCCGCACGGAAGGGCTCCGCGGGATCTCGTCTCACGCGCTGAGCCCCCTGCTGTGCAACAGCCGTACCAGCTGCCCGATGGTGTCCTGCGGGCGCATCTCGTCATCGGTGCAGGGCACACCCAGGTCGTCGCGCAGCACCAGCGACAGCTCGGCGATAGCCAGGGAGTCGAGGTCAAGGGCCCGCAGGGTCGCATCGGCGGTGATCTCTTCCTCGGGCACGCCGAACCTGGACGAAAGGATGTGGGAGAGCGCGCTCGGTACTGCGGTCATGTCAGCTCCTGATAGATGTGGATGAAAGGGGGACGGAAGGGCCGACGGCCGGAAAGTCGACGAGGGCCTCCCCTCCAGCCAGGACCTCGACCTCGCCGAAGAGTCCGGTGAGCACGCGCAGCGTCGAGCGTTTGATCACGCGCTCCGCGATCGGGTCCATGATCCCGACCAGGCTCTCGACCCCGAAGTCGTACGTGACGTCGAGTATCACCTCGACACCGCCGGATCCAGGGATGAACTGCCAGCTGCCGCGGAAGTCCTCGAAGTCCCCGTCCACCTGGGCGAACTCGACGCGCAGCCGGTCGTGGTCGAGCCGTTCCCGCTCGGTCCAGCTCATGATGCCGCGGCGGAAGTTCATCACCCAGTCGCTGCTGCGCAGATCGCCCGGCGCGGCGATCTCATGGGTCACCACCGAACGCACGTCCGGTGAAAGCGACGGGTAGCGGGTGAAGTCCACGACGGCGTTGAACGCCGCGGGGCCGTCACCGGTGGGCAGCGCCAGGTGAAAGTGAATGGATCGCATCTTTGGCGCTCCTCACACCAGTGCGGCGCGGGCCGCACGCTCGAACGCCTCGTACAAGAACTCGACGTCCTGTTCGTCGAGTACTGCGGGCGGGGTCAGCCGCAGGACTCCCGATGCGTTCATCGAGTGATTGGCCAGCACCCCGGCCCCCATGAGCTCGACCAACAGGTCCCCGACCAGCCCGGGGCGGTGCAACTCGATGCCGATGAGCAGGCCGACGCCGCGCACCTGCACCACCTGTTCGCCCAGTACCCGCCGGGCGATCCGGTCCAGGTCATCACGCAGGCGGGCACCGAGCACCCGGGCCCGCTCAACGATGTCGCCCTCCTCGGTCGCGCGGATGGCGCCCTGCACGGCGGCCATCGCCAGAGGGTTGCCGGAGAAGGTCGAGGTGTGCAGGAAGGGATCGCGGTCGAAGGCCTGGTAAGCCTCACGGGTCGCCACCACGGCCGAGACCGGTACGATGCCCCCGCTCAGGCCTTTACCGACAAGCAACGCGTCGGGTGTGACGCCCGCGAGGTCCGCGCCCCACCAGGCGCCCAAGCGGCCCATGCCTGTCTGGATCTCGTCCAGGACGAGGAACGCGCCGTGTTCGTGGCACAGCTGTGCCACGTCCCGCAGGTAGCCGGGCGGCGGGATGACCACACCCCCCTCGCCCTGGACGGGTTCCACCACGACGCAAGCCTCGTCCCGGTGCGCGGCCAACTGCGTGGCCAGCGCGTCGACATCACCGTAGGGGACCTGTGACACCTGTGGCAGCAGCGGCCGGAACGGCTCGCGGTACACGTCGTTCCCGGTGACGCTGAGCGCGCCCATCGTCTTGCCGTGGTAACCGCCATGCATCGACACCAGCCAGTGTTTGCCGCACGTACGGGCCATCTTGATGGCGGCTTCGACCGCCTCGGCGCCGGAGCCCGCGAAATGCACCTTCTCCAGGCCGGCGGGGGTCACGGACACCAGTGCTTCCGCGGCTCTGACCACCTCGGGTTCCAGCAGTAGCCGGGTGGCCATCGGATGGGACGCGAGCTGCCGGGCTACCGCGTCGACCACGACGGGGTGGCGGGCGCCCAGCAGGAACACCCCGTAGCCTCCGCAGTTCAGGATGCGGTGCCCCGTGTCCGTGGTGATCCAGGCCCCGTCGGTGGCGACCTCGACGTCCGCGCCGAACATCAGACCCAGCGAGGCCCGCCCCTTGCTCAGACAGGCTCGGTGGCGGTCAGCGATCGATGTGCCGGCCAGACTGACCGAGGTCATCGGTGCCCCTCTCGTACGGCTTCGTGCAGCACCACCCACGATCGCAGCGTTCCTGTGCCCAGGCATCGGGAGTTCCACCGATGTACTACCCGCAGTCGCGCTGACCACCGTCAGGGCGCGCGCAGCTCCTCGAAGACGGCGGCGATGTGCTCGCGCGCCGTGCCCACCGCCATCCGCCGCCTCACCCGCTCCCCCAGTACCGCCGCAACCGGATCGGACACGCCCACTTCCTGGCCTGCCGCCGCCAGGTGACGCAGCGCCCCCGAGTGCACCGCGAGCGATGCCTCATCGACGTCGTACCGCCCGGCCGCGATCAGCGGTACGGACACGCGCACGGTGTGCTCCAGCGCTGGGAACAGGTGCACAACACCGTCGGCGTACCCGCCCAAGGGAACCCCGGCTGCCGACGCGATGGCAGCCCCTTCGAGGAAGCCACAGGTCGCCGCGTACAAGAAGGTCAGCAGCGCCGCGTCGTGCGCATTGGCCAGGGTGATGTCGTCGCCGACGAACGCAGCCGTACCGCCCAGCGCGCGCGCCACGTGGCCGATGGCCGCGAAATCCTCGCCAGGGCCGCAGTAGAGCACCCGGGCGTGATCGGTACCCAGGTGCCGTGGATACGCCATGATCGCCGCGTCCAGGTAGCGGCAACCTGGCGGACGCAACCACGCTTCCATCTCACGGGCGTCGGCCGGGGTACCAGTCGACATCTGTACGACGATCCGGTCCCGCGTCTCACCGATGACAGGCGTCAGCGCCTGGCGGGTGGCGGCGTAGTCGGTGAGGCACACCAGGACGACGGGCGCGCAGCGCACGGCGTCGGCGAGCCGCTCCACCGGAAGCAGCCCTTCCCCGCCAAGGGCGCGTGCCCGGTCCGCCGTCCGGTTCCACACCGCGACGTCGAGCCCCGCCGCGCCCAGCACCCGCGCGAGGGCACTGCCCATACTGCCGCTTCCCAGTACCGATACATCCGGCATCTTCGTTCCCTTCTCCACCAGTGCCCGAACCGAGTCCCCGGGACCGCCGGCCAGGGCAGCCGGACCGCCACCCTGCATCAAGGCAACGGCGTGTTCGCTGGTCGGAACGAGTGACAGCCGGGCAGCGGTTGGTACGACTGGCGCAATCGTCGGTTGACTGCTGCGGGCGCCTGCGTTTCCCCTGCCTCCAGGGGAAACCCCGCGGGCGGCGGGACGCTCCGCCACCCTTACGCCCCCACAACGAAAGGAAGAGGACCATGGTTGCGACGGTCATCGAGAACCGCGCCAAGAAGATCTTCAACAACTTCGACATCGACCAGGACGGCTCCATCACCAAGCACGACTTCGACCTGATGGCCAAGCGTCTGATCGACGCGCTGGACATCCAGTCGAGCTCCGCCCAGGGCCGCGGCGTGGCGGACTCCTACACGAAGGTCTGGGAGGAACTCCAGCGGCAGGCCGACACCAACGGCAACGGGCATGTGACGGCGGAAGAGTACGCGGCGGTGTTCGGCACCAAGGACTTCGTCAAGGTACTCGACCAGGCCAGCGATGCCGAGTTCAAGGCTGCCGACACCGACGGTGACGGTGTGCTGTCCCAGCACGAGCTGAGGCGCATGCTGGAAGCGTACGGGGTTCCGTCGTCGGAGATCGACAACGCCGTCCAGGCCCTGGACCAGGACGGCGACGGCCGAATCTCCCGCCAGGAGTACCGCGACGCCTGGCACGGCTACTACACCGACCCCAACGTCGACACGCCGGTCAACAAGGCCCTCGGACGCATCTAGCTTCCGCCGCGACACGACCACGAATCGCCCGCCGGCCTCGCCGGCGGGCGGTTTGCTCCCCTCGGTGGCAGGCTCGGCGGCCGTGACAGATCGGTCATTCTCCCGATGCACTGTCCGTAACACGGGCACAGGGTGATACACGTGACCGAGACTACGACCACACTGCTGGACGACCGGGCGGCATTCCTGGACGTCGCCGATCCCGGATTCATGTTCACCGGTCCCGAAGTCGCGGCCGCGCGCGAAGCGCACTGGTACGCCGACACACCCTACGGTGTCATGGTGCTGCGTCACGCGCAGGTGCAGCACTTGCTGCGGGACCGGCGCCTGGCCCAGAGCGGTCGGCGTTTCCTGAAACTCAACGGTGTCACGCACGGCACGGTTCACGACTGGTTCGACACCCTGCTGCTGCACTTGCGCGGTGAGGAACACCGGCGCCAGCGGGCCCTGGTGCTCCAGGCGTTCGCTCCCCAAGCACTGCAGCGGTGGCGGGTGACGATGCGGACGACCGCCGAGCGGCTGGCCGACCAACTGGCCGGAGCCGGACCGTGCGAGTTCGGAGAGACCTTCGCCGACCCGATGGCGGTCTCGGTGATGTCGGCCATCCTCGGCGTGCCCCTGGACGACTACGAGCCTCGGTGGAGTACCGATATCGGGCTGGTGTACAGCGTCGGCCACCGGCCGGACGCGCTGGGGCGCGTCGAGCGTTCCCTGGCCGGTCTGCGTGCCTACGCCGATCACCTCATCTCCCGTCAAGCCACAGCACGGTCGGGTGACGACCTGATCTCGTTGCTGATGAGCGGGTACGACGGCGGGGGCATGGACCGCACGGAACTACGCGACCTCATCGTGGGGCTCTTCTTCGCCGCTCACGACACCACTCGCAATCAGCTCGGACAGACGCTGTTCACCTTCACCGAGCACCCCGACCAGTGGGAACTGCTCGCCGAGCGGCCCGAGCTCGCCGAGCAGGCCACCAACGAGGTGGTGCGCTGGTGCCCGGCAGCCCCGGCGATCTTCCGGTTCGCCCTGGAAGATGTCGAGTTCGAGGACCTACGGGTGCCAGCCGAGTCCTTCGTCATGCTGTGCGTACACGCCGCCCAGCGCGACCCGCGCATCTTCGACAGCCCCGACATCTTCGACATCACCCTGCGACGTCCACCCCTGCTGTCATTCGGTGCCGGCCCGCACTACTGCCTGGGGGCGGCCACGGTGAGGACTGAGATCACCGAGATCCTGACCGTGCTGCCGAGCCGCCTCCAGCCACCTCGACTGACCGCACCGGTCGTGTGGCGCAACCCCATCGGTGTGTGCGGACCCGAGTCACTGATGGTGAGCTTCGAGCCCAGGACGTCCAGTGGATGACGCCCGAAGCTGTCCGGTGCGTCACGCCACCACAGCCGACGAGGACGACGTGGTGGCCGTGCTGTGTGACGCGTTCTTCAATGACCCGGTATGCCGGTGGATCATCCCCGACCACATCCGGCGCCGGGAACTCCTGCCCTCCGTCTTCCGCGCCTTCGCCCGCGCGGCAGCCACCGATGGGCGCGTGTACGTGGCCGGAGACGGCCTCGGGGCCCTGCTCGCAGTCAACACTCCTGCCCATGACGACGTGCACGGGTCCGGCGACGCGGCGTCGGCACAGCGCTTGGCAGACCGGGCCGAGGAGTTCGCAGACCGTCTGCTGGACTGCGCACGATTACTGGCAGCCCATCACCCGGGCAACCCGGCGCACCTGTACGTTCCGCTGGTTGCCGCGCGCAGCGGCCACCAGGGGCGGGGCATCGGCAGCGCGCTGGTCGCGTCCGCGCTGGCGGACACCGCCGGGGCCCCCGTCTACTTGGAGGCCACCAGCCGCGAAAGTCTGCGACTTTACCGGCGGCTCGGCTTCACCCGCCGAGGCCCCGAACTGCGTCTGCCCGATGGCCCGGCTCTTTTCCCGGCCTGGTGGGACCCGTCCTCCGGCTGCACCGGCTGACCTGTGGAGGCCCCCGTGCCGTACCAACCGAGCGATCCGCGCTACTGCCCCGTGCCGACATACCCGTCGTATGTCGGTGGTCGCGACACCGACGCCGACCGGCATGTGTACACGGTGACGACCACTTCGATCCTGCAGGATGTCTTCCGCAGCCTCACGCTCAAACGTCACCTGGAACAGGGCCGAGCCGACCCCGCCCAGGCAGCGGACTTTGTGGTGGGCCGCTGTGCGGTGGCGGGCGAGAGTACCGTCCAGGCCGCCACCGAGGCCGCTGCCGCGGCGTTTCCCGCATGGTCGGCCGTACCGTTGGAGAGGCGCATGCGTCTGGGCGCGGGTATCCGTGAGCGGATTCGCGGCGGCCACGCAGCGTTCATCGATGTGCTGGTGTCAGAAGGCCAGCCCCGTGCCCTCGCCGAGTGGCAGGTCTGTGGCCTGCTGGATGTCTATGCCACCGAGTCACTGGACTGGTGTGCGGCGCAGATGCACCAGCAGACTCGGCTGCGGGGACGAAGCATGACCCTGAGGCGCAACCCGGACGGCGTGGTGTGCGTCAACCCACCACAGAACACACCAGCGGCGAGCACGATGTTCGCCGTGTCCGCGCTGATGGCCGGAAACACCGTAGTCGTCCGGGCCCCGCGCAGCGCGCCCTTGGGCGTCATGCACGCGCTGCGCGAGTTCGTGGTTCCAGTACTGGAAGAGCTGGGCGCGCCTGCCGGAACGTTGAACGCGTTCTGTGCCCGGCCTGGCCCCACTCTGCGGTCCTGGCTGGATAGCCCGCACGTCGCGGACATCTTTTACACCGGTGGAGTCGAACGCGGGCTGGAACTGGAACGCGAATGCGTCGCCCACGGCAAGAAACCCATTCTGGAGCTGGCGGGAAACGACTGCGTCGTGGTGTGGCGGGACGCGGACGTAGAACTGGCCGCCCAAGCGCTGTCCGAGTGCTTCTTCGGCTCGGGCCAGATCTGCATGGTTCCAAACCAGGTCATTGCCCACCCGGCGATCGCCAACGAACTCATCACGTACCTGCGTAAGCAGGCCGCCAGTATCCGGCCCGGATCCCCCGACCGCCGCGACGTCCTACTCACGCCAGTGCTGCGCAGCGAACGCTTCTTCGCATACCTGCGTGATGCAGTGGCCAAGGGGGCCCGCGTCGAGTTCGGCGGGCGCCGCCTGGAAGTCGATGGCGCGCCATCCGACACGGGGATGTTCCTGGAACCTACCGTCTTGCGGATCGACGGGTGTGTTGGCGCCCGGGACATCGAGGCGGTACGTGAGGAGACGTTCTTCCCGCTGCTGCCAGTCGTCGTGCCCGGACCGGCAGACGACACGTCCCTCCTGCAGGAGGCGATCGCCTACGTCACGAGCAACCCCTACGGCCTGCGGAACTCTCTGTGGGCCACCGACCCCGCCGTCATCGAGCGCTTCGTCGCGCGCACCTTCAACGGCGGGCTGCTGAAGGTCAACGACTCCCACGTCTCGCTGCTGCCATGGCTGCCGTCCCATGGCGGCACCGGATACACCGGAGGTGTGTTCGGTGAGGCTAACTACCCGATACTGCGCTGCTCTCGGCTCCAAGGCGTTTCGATCGCCACCGGTGTCCGCCCCCGTGACGTGGTCCTGGGCGCCTACTCCTCGAGGTTTTCCACGCAGTAGCGCCCTTCCCTTCGCGCGCTCTTACGAATTGGCAGGCCACTGAGCGCCACAAGAGCCCGGAGTCGACCGACGGCGATGTCACCGCCGCCGTGGCCGACGCCCGCGACTGCAGCCGCAGAGCGGGAGGGCTCGGGATTCTGCCCCAGGGCGAGCCGTTCTCCGGCGGGGTGTTTGAAGGACGGCGGAGTGGCTTTCCGGGTGACTGGTGCTCAGTCGCTCCCGGGAAGGCCGGTCAGGAACCGGGTGAAGTCCTCGACGTCGGCTCCGGTGAGGGCGGGCCCATGGGCGAAGCCGACGGCCTGCAGTTCGTGCGGAAGCCTTTGCAGGCTGTGGGCCCGCAGGGCGGGGTCGGCCGCCAGGGCTGCGGGGCCGAGGGCGAGTTCGCCGCGGTTGAAGACGGCGTCGCCCATGAGGGCCGTGCGGCTGGGTTCGTGCAGCAGGACGATGTGCCCCGGTGAATGCCCCGGGGTGTGAAGGACGCGCAGGCTGTCAGCGCCGTCGACGAACTCGCCGTCGGTGACGGTCGCGTCGGCGGACAAGGGAGTCCAGTGAAGCTTGGGCAGCCGGTCGAGGAGGCGGCCGGCGAGCCCGGAGCGTCCTTCGGGGGATACCCGGCCCGCTTCGAGCCACGGCAGGTCGTCACCGTGGATGAGGACCTGAGCCCCGGTGCGCCGGCGGAGTTCGGCGGCGCCCTGGACGTGGTCCGGGTGGGCGTGTGTGAGCACGATGCGGCGGATGTCGCCGGGCTTGCCGCCCAGCTCGCGGACGGTGTCGAGGATGATGCGCGGGGCGCCGGCCCAGCCGACGTCGACGAGGGTGTAGCCGTCGTCGCCGGCGACGAGGAAGGCGTTGTCGCGGCGGCTGGTGGCGACGCGGATGATGCCGGGGGCGATGCGGGTGTGCATGAGGAGACTTTCGGATCGCAGGGGCGGGGGTGGCGGGGCCCGTGCGTGGGCCCCGCCACCCCGAGGGGCGGGCCGGTCAGCCGCGCAGGGGTACGTAGCCCTCGCGGGCGAGCTTGGGCAGGATGCCGCCCGCGGCGAGGATGTCCAGGACCAGTGGGGGCAGGGCGCCGCCCTGGAGCCGGGCGCCACTGCCCTGGTTCTCCACCCAGCCTTCGGCGAAGTCCAGCCGCATGGCGTCCCCGTCGGCGAGGGCACCGGTGACGCCGGGAACGGTGAGGGCGGGCAGTCCGTGGTTGATGCAGTTGCGCAGGAACAGGGAGTTGAACTCCTCGGCGACCAGTGCGGCCACACCGAGTTCACGGAACAGCGCGGCGACGGGGCGGGAGGAGCCGAGGCCGAAGTTGCGTCCGGCGACCACGATGTCGCCGGCGGCGACCCGGTCGGTCCAGCCGGGGCGCAGCTCGTAGAAGATGTGCCTCGCCGCCTCCGGCACGGGCAGCTTCATGGCGAAGGCCGGGTACATGGCGTCGGTGGTGACGGAGTCTCCCACGACCCACACTCTGCCGGTGATGCGCGTGTCCATCAGTCGAGCTCCTCTCGGGGGTCGGTGACATGACCGGCCAGCGCCGAGGCGGCGACGGTGGCCGGGGAGGCCATGTAGATCTCCGCCTCGGGGCTGCCCATACGGCCGGTGAAGTTGCGGGTGGAGGAGGTCAGGCAGACCTCGCCGGGTGCGAGCAGGCCCATGTGGTACCCGAAGCAGGCCCCGCAGGTGGAGTTGGTGACGACAGCGCCGGCATCGGCGAGGTCCTGGAGATAGCCCGCCTTCATCGCCTCCCGGTAGACCTGCTGGGAGGCCGGCGTGACCAGGAAACGGACTCCGGGCGCGACCTTGCGGCCGCGGACGATCCCGGCGGCGATCCTGAGGTCCTCCAGCTGGCCGTTGGCGCACGAGCCGATGAAGCACTGGTCGACCGGGCGCTTCTCGATCGCGGAGACCGGGAACGCGTTGTTGCTGACGGTGCCCGGCCGGGCGACGTACGGCTCCAGCGCGGACAGGTCGACGGTGCGTACGGCGGCGTAGGCGGCGTCGGGGTCGGCGTCTGCCGCCTCGTACGTGTCAGGGTGCGCGCCGCGGTCGGCGAGGGAGGTGCGGGCGAGGTCGTCGATGGGGAAGGTCGAGAAGTCCGCGGAGATCTCGGCGCCCTGGGTGGCGATGGTGCGGCGGTCGTTCATCGGGACCGAGTCCAGGCCGGAGCCGCCGTACTCGAGGTTGTGGTTGGTGGCGTCGCCCCACGTTCCGGCGATGTGCAGGAAGACGTCCTTCCCGGAGACGGCCGTGGGCTTCGTACCGGCGAGCTCGTAGCGGATCGTCGGCGCGGCCTGGAACCAGGTCTTCCCGGTGCACAGGATCGCGTAGACCTCCGCCGGGCCCAGGCCGCGGGCGGCGGTGTTGTAGGCGCCGGCCGCGCAGGTGTGGGAGTCGGTGCAGGCGAGTATCTCGCCAGGGCGGGCCAGTCCGTTCTCGGCTATCACCTGGTGGCAGATGCCGTGTCGGCCGACGTCGTAGAACCTCTCGATGCCGAAGTCGCGGGCGAAGGCGCGGGCGTGGGTGCCGCCCAGTGCGTCGTGGACGTTGGGGGCGGGCACCGCGTGGTCCATGACGACCGCGACCTTGCCGGGATCGTGGATCTTCAGGGGCTGCACCCAACTGGTGGCGAACTGCAGGTCGATCATGACGGTCATGTCGACGTCGCAGACGACGGTGTCGCCCGGTGCGACATGGTCCCGACCCGCCTTCCGGGCGAGGATCTTCTCGATCATGGTCATGCCCATCAGGCACCGTCCTTCGTGTGGCGGCGGTAGCGCTCGCCGACGGCGGACCAGTCGCGCAGGCCGACGAGTTCGAACAGGCCCTGCGGGCCGGGAGTGACCTCGGGCAGCGTGCCGCCGAGGCGGGTCAGGGCCTCGAGGCCGTGCAGGACGTACGGGGCGAGGAGCGCACCGGGGTGGATGGCGACGCGGTAGCCGAGTGCGGCGAGTGTGTCGGGGGCCGTATCGGGAGTGAGTCCCCCCTGCACCATGTTGATCAGCAGCGGGGCGTCGACGGACGCGGCGATGTGCTCTATCTCGGCGAGGCTTTCGGGCGCCTCGACGAAGATGACGTCCGCCCCGGCCCGGGCGTACCGCTCGGCCCGGCGGATCGCGGCGTCGAGGCCCAACGGGGCGCGGGCGTCGGTGCGGGCGATGATCACCGTGTCGCAGTCGCGGCGGGCCTCCAGCGCCACGGTGAGCTTGGCGACGAAGTCGTCCTCCGGGATGAGTTCCTTGTCGGGCAGGTGCCCGCACCTCTTCGGGAAGGCCTGGTCCTCCAGCTGGATCGCGGCGACGCCGGCCCTCTCGTACTCCTGGACGGTCCGCACCACGTTGAGGGGGGCGCCGTAACCGGTGTCGGCGTCCGCGATCAGCGGTACGCGACCGAGGGCGGTGACGACGGTGCGGGCGCGGTCGGCCATCTCGCTCTGGGTGAGCAGGCCGATGTCCGGCAGCCCGAATCCTGCTACGGCGACACCGGCGCCGGTGAGGTAGGCGGCGGTGAATCCGGTGCGTGCGACGAGGGCGGCGCTGAGCCCGTCGTACACGCCCGGAGCGGTGATCAGGCCGTCCTGTTTCAGGAGTGCGCGCAACCGGGCGGCCGGTGTCGCAGGCGGTGACGCCCGGCACGGGCGGGGCGAGGACGGCGGGGTGGGGTTCGGGGTCATGGTTCTTCCTTGGCTGGTGGGGAGGCCGGTTCCCGATCGGCTGGGCTGGTCAGTCGAGGGCGCCGCGAACGGGCGCGGCGAGCAGTTCGATCAGTGGAGCGAGGTCGGTCTGTTCCTCAATGCCCAGGACGATGCGCTCGATCTCGGCGGAGCGCTCCCGGTCGACCACGCGCGAGGTGAGAGCCCGGTACTTCTCGCGGATCTCGGTGTTGGTGAGCGGGTCGTCGGGTCCGCCGTGGGGCTGGTGGAGCGCGGAGGTCAGGACCGTTCCGTCGCGCAGCGTGAGGGTGACGCGCGTGTTGTACCCCGGTTCCTTCCAGGAGGGGTCCTGAGCCTCGTTCTCCAGCACCACCGTGGTCCGGGCGATCAGCTCCCAGACGTCGTCCGCGTCGATGCGGGCGTCGTGGAACTGCTCCGGGCGGACCTGGCCGTCCAGTAGGGCGACGGCGACGGCGTACCCGATATTCATCTGGGCGCCGATGGTGGTCAGCGGACGGTCAGGCTGCCACCACCCGTGGTGGTAGATCGCCTCGGGGACGGCGATGGTGACCGCCTCGACGTCCTGCGAGGTGATCCGGTGGTCGGAGGCCAGCCCGAGCGCGGCGTCGATGGCCGGATGCAGTCCTCCCATCGCGGCGTGGATCTTCACTGTGATCTGCTCGGTCATCCACCGCTCGCCCAGATCCCTGGTGATCTGCGCGGCGTCCGGGTCGTGGCCCTCGCCGAACGTCGAGAGGAAACCGCCGTAGGGACGCTCGAAGACCCTCTTGATCCCGGTGTAGCCCGCCGCCGCAAGGCCGGCGGCGTAGAAGCCGTTGCGGGAGGCGAAGCCGTGGTGCATGCGCTTGGACATCGCCTCGTACTGCGCGGCCATGAGGCCGGCGGACTGGGTGGCCGCCAGGCCGAGGGCGTCCTCCAGGGCGGCCGCGTCCAGGCCGCGCAGCGTGCCGGCGGCGGCCGCTGCGGCGTGCGTGCCGAAGACGGAACCGGAGTGCCAGCCGCGCGAGAGCATCTGGGAGCCGTGCAGCGCGAAGCCGACCCGGGGGCCCACCTCGAAACCGAGGACGGTGGCGCGCAGGAACTCCTCACCTGTGACCTTCCGCATCTGCGAGGCGGTGGACAGCAGGGCGGGCAGCACGAGCGAGGCGCTGTGCAGGGGGGCTCGGGGGAAGTAGTCGTCGAGTTCGAATCCCTGGATGAAGGTGCCGTTGAGCACCGCTGCGCCGGGCGCGCTCGTCGTACGGCCCCAGCCGATGACCGGGCTCGTGCCCGCGCCCTCCAGGGAGGCGACGGCTTCGACGGCGACCTGCGACCAGGGCAGCTGGGCGCCGATCAGTGCACAGCCCAGCCCGTCCAGCACCAGGTGGGCGGCTCGCTCGCGAACTGCGGCGGGGATGTCGTCCAGAGAAGTGGCGGCCAGCCATGTGGCGAGTCGCCCGGTAGGGCCGGCCGGTGCGGTGGGGGGCCGGCCGGTTGACAGCGTCGGTGTGGACACCGCGCTCACCTCCAGGGGGATTGACGCCCGGAACGGGCGGAAGCGACCGCGCTCCAGCGACCGCACGTTAGAATTTATAACATCTCCATTCGCTCGTGTGCTCGCTAGGATGCCGAGGTGCCCCTGAAACGAACCTCACTTCCGCGTACCGCCGAGGCGGCGGCCCTGGCCGAGCTGCGCGACGCGATCGTCCGCGGTGATCTGCCAGCCGGAGCTCCGATCCGCCAGAACGCGGCTGCCGAGCAGCTGGGGCTCAGCGTCATCCCCGTTCGCGAGGCGCTGAAGACGCTGGCCGGCGAGGGCATCGTCACTTACATCCCGCAGCGCGGCTTCACCGTCACCCAACTCACACCGGGCAGCGTCGACGGCATCTTCCAGGCACGAGAGCTTCTGGAGAGCGCCGCGGAGGCGAACGCTGTGGCCCGGCTGCGCCCGGATGACGTCGCCGCGATGCGCGATGCCCTCGAGGAGCAGCGGGCGGCCACCGCCGCGGGCGATCCGCGGGCCGCCATCGCCGCTAATCGCCGCTTTCACTTCACCCTGTTCGAGCGTTGTGACAACGAGTGGATGCTGCGCTTCACGAAGCAGCTGTGGGAGGCGTTGGAGCCGCACCGGGCCCTGTCCTACCGGCGCGCCGCCGCCGCGGGCGACCTGGACCGGGCCGAGGCCGTGCTCAAGGAGCACGAGGGCATCGTCACCGCACTGGAGGACGGCGACGCAGCGCTTGCCGAGCGTGTGCTCGCCGAGCACCGGCGGGGCGGCCTCGCCGACTTCCACCGGCTCCTCGGGCCCACTGATGCAAGCTGACGGTTCTTCACGGCGCCGGTCCGATGCCGGCCGGGCGGCCTGTCGGCGCAGTCTCACCGCTCAGACCGCTTCGAGTGCGACGGCGTCGGTCGGTGGGCCGAGCCACGCGGCTTCCTGTGCGCATGCCGCCAACAGGACAGCAGGGCATGGGAGACCACGTTGACCTGGAACATCCGGCGGCGGCCGAAGCGGTCCGCCAGGCCGGAGAGCAGTAGGGCACCGGCGAGTTCTCCCGCGAAGGTGGCACCGATGAGGAGCGCCTGCTGCGTCGTGGTGGCCGTCCAGGCCCGCGGCAGCAGCGGGACCGGGAGACTCTTCGGAGCCCGCGTAGGCGGTTCGCTCTGGGGACGTCGGCAGCCTTGCGACCTGACCGGCCCCGGGCGGCGCTCGCACGTGAAGAACAACCCGTACGAATGATCGATCAACTGTGGCCGGTCGTTGTCCAGGTGGGTAGCGTGGCGGACGGGGACAGTATTGCGACCACGAACACGGGGGTGTCCACGATGTCCTTCGAAGAAGAGTGGGCCACGGACACGGCGGCCGTCACCATGAGGTTGAACCAGGCTGACAGTACGGGCGGTTCGACGCCGGCGCCGGGCTCGGCCGACCATGTCGTCGAGGACGACGATCCCGGCGAGATCGGCCATGCCGCCCACGGCCTCTTCGACGGCCTGGAACCCGCGGGCAAGCACGCGAACGCGGCGAGCGAGAGCGCCGGGAGCAGCCTGAAGGGTGACGGCTTCGACGCCGGTGCCGCGCTCTCGGAGGTGAACAAGACCTGGGAGACGCAGGTGAAGACCCTCCTCCAGGCATGCGCGCACATCTCCAACCACCTCGACTACACGAAGAAGTCCAGCAAGGCCAATGACGACTGGATCGGGGCGCAGCTGCGCATCGTCGGACCCGTCGTGCCGGGCAACGAGGGTGCTGTGTCCGCGTCCCAGATCGACCTGTTCTTCCGGTAAGGAGCCGCAGCCATGCCGACGTTCGAGCAGCTCCTGAACGCCAAGCTCGGCCCGATGGACACCGCGGTCACTCAGTGGACCGCGATGATCGCCAAGCTGGCGCAGCTCAAGACCGATGCCTCGGCCATGAAGACCACCCCGTGGTCGGCGACGCGATCCAGCGCTCCGTCGACGTCGGCACGGCCAAGTACATGAACGACCTAAACGCCAAAGTCGACGCCGAAACCCGCAACAACATGGTCAACCACTACGCAAACGGCGAGAACCAGATGTACACCATGATGCGCGAGATGGCGACGGCCAAGGGGCTCCACCCCTCGGAGCTGGACGCGAGCCCCGGCGAGTACGAGGACGGCCTCCAGCCGACCGCCGAGCAGTGGTACCAGGCAGGCATCAAGGATGCCGATCTGAAGATGGGCGAGCGGTGAACAGGAAGCACCTCGTGCTGCCGGCGGCGCTGATCGTCTGCGGGGCGGCCGTCACGGTCGCCCTGTGGCCCGGTGGTGAAGGGCCGAAACCGCCGCGGAGCCTGTGCTTCGGGACGCTCGACGAGCGGACCGCGGAACTCATCGACGACGGGCAGGGCGGGCGGGTGGACTTCGACGAGTTCGAACGGAAGGGGCAGGGCGACCTCGCCTTCTTCCGCTCGTGCATCGCCAAGCGCACCAACCCGCATGCCAGCACAACCTTCTACTCGCTGATCATGGAGGACTCCAAGAGCGGCACCGGGCTGCCTAAGGGCGCAGTGCCACTCGGCGACGGACTCACCGGCTGGGCGCTCCCCGACAAGGCCGAGGCCCAGCTGCCGACGGGCTGCGCCCAACGCATGGGATCGACGGCGCCCTACATCACCGTGACACTCAGCGCTCCCTCACAGGCGGAGAAAAAGGGCATCGTGGACCGGGACACGGCAGTCCGCAACGCTGCCACCGTGGTGCGCGAAACCGCTGTCAACCTCGCGCGCATCTCCGGCTGCTCATGAACAAGAAGGCGACGCCGCGGACCGGCTCCAGTACACCGTCGACGCCCGGCCCGCCAACACCCTGAACGCCCCCGTAAAGGGTGCCACTCGGCTTGCCGACGGCCGTTCGGGGTGGGTGAGCCCCCGGCAGAGCGATGTCCAGCTCCCCACCGGGTGCCCGAAGGAGATGAAGGCGGACGCCGAGTACGTCACCGTCACGCTGAAGGTCGCGCCCGGCGTCGTCGTGGCGGAGAGCTGGGACGACGCGGCTCTCGTCGCGGCCTCCCGCACAGTGGTCCTGGAGGCCGTCGACAATCTCGCCGAGCAGTACGAATCGGCGACCCAGCCCCGCTGACCAATCGAGGTCAGGTCAGGCCATCAGGCTTTTTTTCGGCCCTCGTTGAGGCTTCACCGCCCCCAAGGCGCACACACCGGCGAGCGACGCGAACAAGTGCGAACCCAATGCACCACACATGATGCATGCACATTTCATCCAGCATCGATTAGCAAGCAATATGCGACCTTTGATCGAATGATCAGCCTGGCTGACTAGAGTTCGACTACCGGGCCGGCATATGCGATTGCCGGTCACGGGCATCCACGGAGAATGCGACTGATTGCAGGGGCATGTCAGAAATTGATGTACCGGCACGCCGGAAACCATCAAGAGCGACGCTCGACCTGGCCAGGGCACTCACCGATGCCTCACGCGAGCGGCTCTCCGGAACGCTGCTGGTGACAGGGGACCCCGGAGGAGCCTTCCGCCTGCGGTGCGGCGCACTCGTCGAGGTGGCTTCACCCGGCGCCCCGGGGGTCGAGACGCTGCTCCTGCGCTCGGGCCGGGTCAGCGAGGCCGACTGGACATCGGTCACCCGGTCGGCAGCCGTGGACGGCCGCATCGAGTTCGAACTGGTCGCCCGGGACCTGATCGGCAGCGCGGAACTCCACTTGATATGCGTGATGGCCGCACTGGACGGAGCCCTGGCCATAGGGATGGGACGGATCGATGGATTCACCGTCCACCAGGACGCGGGCTCCTGCCGTCTGGGCGCGCCGGAGGGAATCGAACCGGAATGGCTGATATATGAAGCCGGGCGGCGGATCCGGGTACTCGGTTCCCTCGGGCACTCTCTCTCCCCCTTCCGCAGCAGGCTGGCCCGGACGGATGCCGGCTCAGCCCAGCTGAGCAGCCCGGCCACGGGCGAGCGCCAGGAGATCCTGCTGCGGGCCAACGGCCGCCGCAGCGTCCGGGACATCGCCTTCCTGCTCGGCCGAAGTCTGTACGCCGTCACCGTCGAAGTCTCACGGCTGATGGGCGAAGGCCTGATGGAAACGGTGGTGACGGCCCATCCCCAGAGCGGTGGCAGCCCGTCCCCCGCCGACGACCGACCCTCTCGGACGCAGTTGCCGCACCGCCTCCCGGGTGCGAGCGGCATCAACACGGTTCTTCCGCTACGGCCTGTGGGTGGCCACTGGCGGCCCCCGCCAGCGCTCGTGGCGAAGTACCTGACCTCCGGCGGACACAAGTGAGTGCCCGCGGCAGGCAGCACATTGAACGAACACAACAGGAGAGTCGTGACAACCAAGAACGCGCAGCTCGTCACCGAGATGCGGACGCTTCGGGAGAAGGTGGTCGGCGTCACCGATGTAGTGGTGGCCTCCGTCGACGGTCTGCTGATCACAGCGGAGGCCGACGACGACGCGGATCCGGAGAGCCTGGCCGCACTCGCTGCGGCGGCCCTCAGCATCTCCCGCCGCGCCGGCTCCATGACCGGCAGAGGTCTGCTTCACCACACCGTCTCGCGGTTCACCGACGGCTACCTCGTCGCCCAGACGGTCGGCGAGATGGCGCTCATCGGTGTCCTCGGCGATGCGGGCCTGGACATCGGACGCCTGCACGCCGAAACGCAGGCCTCGGTGGAGCGCCTCACCGCGCTGCTCACCTCCGCCGACCCCCCGCCCCCGGGCAACTGACCAACTTCCGGCACACCACACAACCAAGGAGCACGATGAGCGGAGCAGAAACCCGAGTGACCCAGAGCATGTCCGAGCGGGTTTCGAGCTTGGTCAAGAGCCTGCGCTCGGAAGTTCCGGACTGCGTGGCCACAGGGGTCATCGACATGTCCACGGGCATGCTGCTGGCGGTGGAGACCGTCGACTCGCACCCGGCGGAAGTCCTCGACATGCTCGCGGCGGCGACCCTCGACCTTTTCCAGGGCCGCAACGTCGTGATGATCGAAGGGATCTTCAAGGAACGCCGCGGGGTCGTCAGCGACCGCCACTACTTCCAGGAGATTCTGGTCAACAGCGACAACCTGACGCATCTCTTCCTTCGGATCGACAGTGCCGACGAGGTGGTCGCCGTGGTCGTGTGCCGCAAGTCCGTGAACGTGGGCATGCTCTTCGCCCAGGCCCGCCGCGTCCTGAAGAACCACGGGCCGCTGTAACCGGTCATTCCAGAATGAGCTCGTGTCGGCTTGGCGGTTTGGCTACGTGCCGGCGGCGTCGACAGGGTGTCCTCCTGCCGTGGAATGCGGCACCACTGCCGGAAGTACCGGCTACACCCGCCGTTCGACCCTCGGGGCCGAAGGCCGAACTCACCGGCCTCACCGACCCGGACACGCGCAGTGATGTGGGCCTCTGGCGAAGGGGATCCGCTCGGACCTGACCGTCGTCGACGAACCCGGGGCGGTTCAATCGCCCAGCCCCACGAGCCCAGCATGGAATACAGGCGTCCCTGCGCAGCACAACTCGACGATTCTTTCCCGAACCTCATTCGGGGCGAAGAAGTCGTGGGTTCAAATCCCGCCACCCGGACAGAATAAGACCAGGTCAGGGGACTTATCCGCGGAAGTGGATCAGGCCCCTGACCGGCGTTTGCGCCTGTCTTGGGGGCCGTTGGGGAGCCGACCTCCGAATCCGGCTTCCCGGGCCCTACGGACATGTCTCGACCCGGCCGCCATCCGCGTCGTCGATCCGCTCTGGAGTCGACTCGGCCGGGTCTCCGAGCGCCTTGGGCACGGCCGGGTCCGGCTCGGCGGGCCGCTGCTCGACGACAACGATTCGCATGTCCGGTCGGCATTCCGTGTCGGAGAGCGTACAGATTCCGTCCCTTGCTCTCGCCGCTGCTCCGGCTGAGTGGAGTGCACGGCCAGTTGTGGGACACGGCGTGCTCTCGCGATGGTCTGGATTCGTTTGACTGCTACAACGATCTCGGGCCGGATCTCAGACGATGCCGACAAGGGTGCTGTGCGGGTCTGGACTCGCGGTCGCGATCCACAGCCGGTGAGTACGTGCTGCCGGCATGGGCACACTCGTCGGCACGTGGAGGCGGTTCATGGGTGGACCAAGCGGCGCACAACCAGATCCGCCGGTGATCAGGCAGGTGCGCTACGACGGCGACGTCCTGACCGTCTCCTGGAGCGGTCCCGGACGGCCGAATCCCGTACCGATGTACGTGGTGCAGGTGTTGAACGGTGACCGCACGGTCGCAGAGGCCTGGGCAGGGGCGGCGACCAATGCCGCACTGCCGCTCGGTGTGACGCCTGGTCAGGCCTACCACGCCCGAATCGGGATGTTCACCGGCAATGCGGGGCCGGAGCTCTCGCCGGAGGTCGCGATCGTCACCGACACCTTCGCGGTCGAGCGTGCCGAGACGGAACCGATGACCGGCGCCCTGACGCTGTCCTGGAAGGCCTCGGACAGCGACGACTTCCTGGTCCGGCTCGTGGTCAACGGCACCGCGTCGGACCCGGAAGTCCCGGTCGCCGGCGGATCCTTCGTCGTCAAGCAGCCACCACCGGCGGGCTCCACCCTGGCGGCCACTCTGGCCCGGGTCCGGACCGGCAAGGACATGGTGTCCATCGGCCCGCACGGCCCCGGGTTCGCGGCGCCGACCGAGCGGCCCGAACTTCTCGCCGTCGAGTTCGATGCCGGTCTGCTCTCGGTGGCCTGGGCCGCCGTCCCCACCGCGGACGCCTACTGGATCAGCGTGCTGAACGACGACGGGGTGTTCTTCCCGGCCGCCGAGGTGCACGCGCCCGCGACGACGCTCGAGTTGGAGCCCGGGTTCGTCGACCGTGACACGTACCGCGTCGTCGTCCAAGCCGTCAACAGGGCCGGCTCCGGGCCTCCGTCGGCACCGCTCCAGGTCCGGCGCACGCCGCCGGGCGTCACGCGGGTGACGTCGGACGCCGCTACGGTCTCGGTCGACGTGGTGCCGCCGGACTTCGCACCCACCGCGTACGACGCCGTGCTGTTCCGCGACGGCGTGCCGGTCCGCCGGGAGACCGTGAGCCCCGCGCCGACGCTGTCGCTCGCCGTTCCCGAGCCGCTGCCGCGCGGCGCGGCATACGCGGTGTCGGTGCGCGGGCGGGTCGGGCGTTCGATCGGCCCGACGGTGACGGCCCCGGTCGTGCCGGCCACGCCGACCGTCGCGTCGGTGGTCTGCGACGCGGACCTCGTCGTGACCGCGACTGCCGGCGAGTTGCCCGAGGGGGTGCCGATCGAGGCGGTGCTGTACGTCGACGGGGTTCCGGGCACGCCTCGACGGGTGGACCCGGACGGCATCGCCGTGTTCACCGTGCCGGTCGGCGACGTCGTCGCCGTCGCCGTCCGCGGCGTTGACGGCATGGCGACCGGGCCGTGGTCCGTGCCGCTCCCGGTGCCCACCAGGCCGGCTGATTTCACCCTCGCCCGCGCCGACGGCGGCCGGGCCGCCCTGGTCTGGAGCGGGCCGAAGGACGGGGCGTTCCGCGTCACCGTCGGCGCCACCGCACTCCTGACACCGGGCCAGTCCGCCGACCTGCCGCTCACCGCCGGCCTGGCCACGGTCGCCCAGGTCGTTGGCGTGGCGAGGGGACCGGTGGCGTCTCTCGACCTGGTCACGGCCGGTCCACGACTCACCGGCGTGGCCGTCGGCGCCGGCCGGAGCGTGACGCTGGCGTGTACGCCACCGAAGTCGCCGCCGTTGACCGGCGTGCTGCCCATGGTGCGCTGGGACGGCACCGAGGTCGAGTTCGAGGCCCAGCGGGTCACCGGCGATCCGATCGTCCTGACGCTGCCGGACGGCATCCCCAACACCGCCACGATCGCCCTGCGGGGACTGGCCGGCGTCGCCGTCGGCCCACCCGGCAACGCCGCCGCGCTGCTCACCGTCGCACCGACCGGCGTCACGGTGGCATACGACGGCGCCGACCTGCGCGTGTCCTGGGAGGCGCTGCCCTCGCCGCTCGTGGACGGATATCGGGTCAGCACGGTCGTCGACAAGACCGTGACCACGCTCGGCGACACGACGACGGCCTCGGGCAGCTGGCCGGTGGAGATCGAGGACACCTCCACCACGGTCGTCGTACGGGCGCTCGCGTCTCTGGCGGTCGGGGCACCGTCGGAGCCCGTCCCGGTGTTCACCGAGGCACTGTTCGCCGGCCCTTCGTACGTCGCGCCGCAGCTCGGTCCGGTGCTGACGGCGACCGACATCACGCTCGGACTGCCGGAGCTGTTCCTGACCCGGCAGGTCGACGACATCGAGCTGCCCCTCGGCTTCGTCCTGACGCCGGCCCGCCCCGGGCCGTACCAGTACACACTGCTGATCCCGGCGACCAGCCCCGTGTGGAACTTCACCGACCGCGCCGACGTGATCGCCAAGTGGGCCGCGCTGCTGGCCCAGCTGCAGCCGTTCGGCATCACCCCGTACGGGGTCGCGGCGCTGACCGAGGCGGTGTCGCGGTCGATGCCCCAGACGTTCGACGAAACGCTGTACTTTGCCTACGGGCTGCGGTTCGACCGCGGCTACTTCGACCTGCGCCCCGGCATCGTGATGCGCGTCGAGTACGAGGGCTACCAGATCGCGCCGGGAGCCCAGGGCAACCCGTTGTCCGGGTTCGTCACGGCCGGCATCGCCGACTATGAGGTGGCGTCCTACGACAACTCGGGCACCTGGACGATCGGACTGGACGCGTTCCTCGCCGAGCTCGCGCGGCAGAACGGCGTCGATGTGCCGAATCCGTCGGGGCCGCCCACGGGGCAAGGGCAGCTGTACGGCAGTGCAGGCGTATTCGACCTGTTCGCGAAGGCACTACGGCTGCCGTACGCGCGCCTGGTCTACCCGAGGACGCTGCTGGCGACGACCACGCCGGGTTCGCTGTGGCCCCAGCAGAACGCCGTCCTGCTGGCAGCCGCCACGCTCGGTGCGCTGGACGCGGCAACCGAGAACGTCCGCCGACAGGACCCGCCCGGCGGCGGCGTCGCCGCGGCCTACCTGCGCGGTCGCGTGATGGTCCGCGCGATGGTGCGGATCAGTGTGAACGGCGCACCCCGGCTGGTGCCGGTGGGGACGACGCTCGGCAACGTGCTCGCGAGCGAGGGCCGAAGGCCGTCGGCCGTCCCCGTGCCGCTGAGCGGCGTGACGATGCACCGGCCGAGAACGGCGGCGGCACTGGCCGACGGGCCGGCCGGCGACTGGCTGGTCGTCCCGGGCTGGCAGCCGCGCGACCCGGCCGTGCTCAAGTTGCCGCTGCTGCACGGTGACCGTCTCGATCTCGCCACGAGCCTCGGCTGATGACCGAGCCCACGTTCACCCGTGCCGGAGACACACCGCTCTACTGGGCGGATCCGGCGGACCGGGTGGCGGCCTTCCTGGCCTCCGACCCGGGAGCGCTCGGCGACCGGCCGACGCTGACCCGGACGTGGGCGGACGGCCGTGGTGGGTACGTCTTCCTCGGCATGCCGGCCACGGACTCGACGGTGTTCCTGGCGGCGCTGCGGACCTGGCTCGACTACTACGCGCCCCAGGGCCCGCCGCGCTTCCTCTGGGTCGCCGACCCGACGGCAGCACCGACCGCGTGGGTGACAACCGTGCTGTCCACCCGGACAGACCGGGACGGGACCCGGGTGGTGGACGGAGCAACCTTCCAACTTGCCGACTACCGACTTGCGTTGGCCGAAGGCGGGGTGGTCGCGCCCGCGGACACGGCGGCGGGCTGGGGCTTCGCCGTCGCCGACGGGGCCGACTGGTCCGCCGCAACGCTGTACTCGCCAACGGCCCGGTTCCCCGCGCGGCGCACGACCACGCTGCTGTGCATGGCGGCCGGACACACCGGTGCGTGGCGGTTCGTCATCGACGCACCGGCCGGCAGCGGCGATGCGTTCGCCGGGCTCGGTGCCGGGCTGCGCTTCTTCACGCCCGGGGACGAGGGCCTCGTCAAGACTGTCCGGTTCGACGTCGCCCGCCAGCCGGAGGACGTCGGCCTGGAGTTCCACACGCAGATCGATCCGCTGCGGCCACTGGACGGCGAGCGCACCTCGCTGGGCTTCTTCTCGCGCACGACGGGCGAGGGCGATCCACCGGCGCTGCCGTCCGGGTACGCCACGGTGCTCGGCCACGGCGTGGACCTGCGTCCGCTCGCCACCGGAACGAGTACGGCACGCCCGGCCCGACTGGTGTTCGATCTCGCGCCGTACTTCTCCGACGAGGAGGCGAACGCCGGCTACTACCTCGTCCCGGACGGGCCGTTCGCCGTCGAGGCCGCCAGCGCGGGCTCCCGCGTCATCTGCGGCATGTCCGGTCTGGAATACCTCGGTTTGCCCGCCGAGGGCTGCACGCTGGCGTTCCTGCCCGGGCAGCCGGCCTACGCACCGCTCGGCCCGGCCCGGACCGGCTCCGACTCGCTCACGTCGCACGGGACGACGTCATGGGTGTCGGTCGAGTCGGCCGCGGACACCGGCGTCGTCACGTACTACAGCCAGCCTGAGGACGCGCCGCTGTACACGGCCGGCGATGCGGCTGCGGCAGGCGGGGTCGACCTGCTGGACTTCTTCGAGGTGCCGGCCGCGACCGCGCCCCGGACTCCGTTCCCTATGGCGCCGTTCCACGGGCTCGCCGACGACGCGGTTCCCGACGCGGTCGCCGTCGAGCAGCTGGCAATCGCACCGACCCGCCGCGCGGTGCTGTTGCCCGGCGCGAACGGCGAGGACGGCGAACCGGCGCCGGACGCCGAACCGACCGTGGCCGTGACGCCGCAGGGGCTGGCCGTCGGACTGGCATCCGACTTCAGCTGGAGCTGGCTCGGCATCGGCCACGACGGCGGCGCGGCGGCGAAGCCGGACCTGCGCTTCACCACAGTCACCGGCCGGTTCCGGAAGGCGATGCAGACCAACAACCTCTTCCTGGTCCTCGGCAACCCGGCGGAGTTCAACCAGTTCGGCTCGGTCGCATACGAGCTCACCACGGCGACGCTCGACGTCATCGCCACCATCCCCGTGGACCACGGCGGCGTGCCCGAGCATGTTCTCAACGCGGTACGCGGCGCGATGCACGACACCGAGTACGACACCCGAACCGCGTTCATCGCCGCACTGGTTGACGCGTGCCCCGAGATCAACGAGGCGGAGCAGCTCGTCTTCCTGCGCTACGGCGGACGGCTGACGCCGGTCGCCGGGGGCTGGCCGTTCCGGCTCTCCCCGGACAGCTGGCGGGAGTCGACGTACCTCATCGTCAAGTTCGTACTGGGCCGCTGCATCGCCGACCTGGTGGAGGACGTGTCGACCTGGGCCTGGCCCGAGGCCGCCTCCCGTACCGACCGGCCGGCGGACGCCCAGGAAGCGATCCGCGGTGTCATCAAGGCGGCGCGGAACGCGCCGTCCGGGTCGCCCTACGCGTCGTTCCTACAGGTCGTCCAGGACCCGAACTGGACGGGTGTGCTGGCCCTTTCGGCGGAGGTGCCGCTGGACGAGCTGCCGGACGAGCTCCAGGTGCTCGCGGCGGGGATCGACCCGGCGCAGTTCGCCGCGCACCACTTCGGACTGTCGCTCACCCCGTACCGGCGCACGGACGGGCAGTTGGTCTTCGAACGCTCGGCGATGTTCGGGCTGATCGACTACCAGAACCCCGAGGACCAGTACTTCAGCGAGAACATCCACTACGCCTTCCGCGTCCTGCAGTTGACGGTCGGCGTGCACAACTCCGTCGTCACGACGTTCACCAGCAAGGCCGAACTGCTCGTCAACCGCCTGTTCGGGGCGCCCGCCCGGCTGCTGCCGACCACGCACGGGAACAACATCATCCTCGACGGCGCGCTCCAGCGGCAGCAGCTGCCCGACGGCACGACGCACGACACGTACGTGTTCTCGATGGCCGAGCAGAACACCTTCCAGCTCGACGGACTCGTGCTGCAGAGTGCGGAGTTGCTGTCGACGCAACTGGTCACGGCGAAGGCGTCGGACCCCGGGTCGGGCAAGGCGACCGTCGAGGCCGTCTTCCAGCTGGCGGGCAACCTGCGGTTCCAGGAGCCGGAGAAGTTCGACCCGTTCTGCTGGGGCGCGGACGCGGCCGGAAAGGACGGCTACCTCCGCTTCGGCGGCCTGGCGATCGCCATGTCGTTCGACCTCGGCGATCCGGCCGGGACCACCAGGTTCACGCTGAGGGACGGCAACCTCTCGTTCGACCAGGCGAACAGCAGGGCGCGTGCGCAGTCGCTGGTCGCCCGCTTCCCGATCCGGCTGAACGGACTCATCGCCACGCCCGATCCGCAGCTCGCGACGGGCGCGCCGGCACCGCCGCAGACACCTGCCGACATGGGCTACGTCTCGGTCACCGCGCCGCTCGACCAGTCGGCGCTCACCCAGCCGTGGTACGGGCTGGACTACACCGTGGACCTCGGCTCGCTCGGCGCGCTCACCGGGAGCAAGGCGTTCGCCATCCAGGTGCTCGTCGCGTGGAGCCCGGGCACGGCCGACACGGAGCCGGGGATCTACCTGGGTGTGCGGCTGCCGGGAGCCGATGGGCTGCTCGGGGTCAACCTGCCGCTGCAGGGCGTGGTGACCATGGGATTCAAGTCGGTGGAGTTCCTGGTCGCCGAGGAGCCGGAGCTGCCGCGGACGTACACCCTGCGGCTGCGGGACTTCGCGGTGCGACTGCTGGGCCTGGCGTTCCCGCCCGGGCACAACGACGTGATCCTGTTCGGCAACCCGGACCAGGGCGGCGCCTCGAAGGTGGGCTGGTACCTCGCGTACGCGTCGGGCGCCGACCCGAAGCGCCTGCCGCCACCGCCGGTCCGGGCCGTGCTGCGTTCCGGCAGAGGAGACTGACCGTGCCGAGTCTGACACTGGTGAAACTGCTGTGGTGCGGCCAGGGCATGACCACCCTCGTCGAGATCTACGACGACGGTGTCGAGAAGGATGCGGCCGACTACCTCGCGCTGATCGACTGCGGCGGCAGCCCCACCTACGGGAAGGATGCCGTCAACCACATCAAAGACAAGGTCGCGAAGAGGGCGACGACACCCAAGAAGCTCGATCTGGTCGTCATCTCGCACCAGGACGACGACCACAACGGCCTGCTCGGCGCATTGGGTAAAGAACTGAAGACAATCGACGCCCGCGTGGGTAGCGTGCACATCGGCGGACTCTCTTGGCTCCCAGGAAACCAGGCAACGGTAAACACGTTCCTCACAGCCGTTCAGTACCCCGGGGGTGCAGTCAATTTCAGTGCGCCGGAAGCGAGCGACTACCCTGGCGGGGGCACAGCACCCGGACATATCGCGGAACACAAGGACGTGAAATTCCGCATCCTGATCTCGAACCTGAACCTCCCCAACGTGACGGACGACATCGTGAGGAACGGGTCATCCGCAGTAGTGGTCGTGGACAACGGGGTCAACACGGTCGTACTTCCCGGCGACGCTACCTTCCAGACAATGCTGGCGATCAACACCAAACTGGGCGGGGCGCCGTTGACGCCCCAGGTCCTGGCGCTCGAGATCCCGCACCACGGCGCGCTGCGCACGGCGGTCGAGAACTATGCCGCCAAAGGCAAGAAGACGGACTTCACCTGGACGATCATCGAAGATTTCGCGACCAGGGTGATGAAGCCGAAGAAGGTGGGGGCGAGCGCCGGCCCGTGGAACACCGACAATCACCCCGTGAAGGAAGTGATCGAGGTGTTCGTCGGGACGACTGACACTGCCGCGTCGCACACCTACGTGGCCTTCGTCTTCTTCCAGAAGAAGAGCACGGTCCAGTGGGACACCATCACGATCGATCGCGCGGTGGACACCACCATCCAGAAGCTGAATGTGAAGCAGAAGAAGAGAAAACGCGATGCGCCGGCCCCGGCGGCGGGCACCGATTTCATTGTCGGCCACATCGTGTACCGGCTCTCGGGTGCTCTGGGCCTGCGGCCGGAGGAGATGGTGGAATTCCGCCCGTGCGGGACGTTCGGGATGCACGGGCCGGATGAGGACGTCGTCCAGGCTCCGGAACCCTAGGCAGGACACATGTCACTCGACGGCATCTACGACGCGTTTCGAAACGCCGCATCGTCCGGCCGGCTCCGCGGCGACACACTGGCCGGGCTCTCCGATCTGCTGGGTTCGCTCGGCGTCGGCCAGCTCGGGGTCCGTGACGGCCAGGTGTCCATGGGACCGGACAGCGTCTGGCTGACGGCCGCCACGGAGTATCTCAACACTCCGTGGACCATGCGGCTCACCGGGACTCCGCAGGCCGGGACCGACGTGGCGGCCCTGAAGCTCGAACTCGGCAGCACGGCGGCGACCACGCCGTGGACGTTCAAGGGTGCGTTCGGCGAACTGCCGGACAGCCGCCGCCCCGCCACGGGCACCACCGGCGGACTGGTCCTCGATGCCGGCGTGCTCGGCCCGCTCATCCTGGACCAGCCCGCGGTCACGGCCACGAACGTACCGACCGGCGCGCAACCGCGGTTGTCCGGCGCACTGCTGATGCGCGGCAGTGTCTCGGTGCCCGGCAGCGACCTCCTCGCCGGGTACGCCGCCTTCCTGGGCGACCGGCTCTACGTCGACGGTTCCGTGACGTTCCTGGCGGACGGCCCACCGCTCCTCGAACTGCGTGCCGTCGCACCGGGCGTGCGCCTCGGGCTCGCCCAGTTGGACGTCTCCGCGGTCGGTCTGACGCTGACCACGGACTACCCGGACCCGTACCCGCTGCCCGCCGCGGGGGCGCGCCGCTCGGCAGTCCTGCTGTTCGCCGACGTCACCTTGCCGACCGAGCCGCAGGAGATCGTCACCATCAGCGGCCCGCTGGTCTTCGGGGACCACGTCTGGCCGCTCTCCATCGATTTCGCCACCCCCCTCGGTCTGGAACAGGGAATCCAGGCGCTGATCGCGATGACCGGCGCAGAGGGCACGGACTTCACACTGCCCAGTGGCATCGCACCGATCGACCTGTTCGGCCTGAAAAGCCTCGGCTTCGGCATCGTGCCGTCTTCCGGCAACCCCGGCCCCGCTGGTCCGGCCGGCCTGTCGTACAGCACGGTTCGCATCGAGTCGAAGGAGCCGTGGGACCCGCCGGTGCCCTTCCTGACCATCGAGCAGGTCGGCACCAGCTGGGTGTTCAGCTTCGATCCGGCCGGCCGGACGCTGGTCACCGGTGCGGTCTTCGGAACGATGCGGTTCGGCGAGAAGAACCGCTCCTCGCTGGGCGCCGCGGGGCCGTACGTTGCGGTGGCGGAACGTGGCAGCCTGACGGGAGCCGGCCTGGAAGACATCGTGGTGGCCGTCCAACTGACGCTGCCCGAGCTGGCGTTCACGGCGACCACCAAGGAGCCGTTCGACATCCCGATCTCGGAGGTGTTCCGCGCCTTCTTCGGCGGTGACGGACCGCCCGTGGGCGCCGGCCTGACCTGCGATTCACTGAACGTCTACGCCTCGCTGCTGCGCCACGAGTACTCGGCCGCGCTGGCCGTCAGCGGCGACTGGCCCATCAAGGCCGGCAACGTCACCCTTGCGCTGATCGGGTTGCAGCTGCAGGTCCAGGTGTCGCAGAACAGCGTCTCCGGCCTGGTGATCGGCAAGGGCGAGATCGCGGTTCCGGACGCTGCGCCGATCGAGCTCCTGGCTCAAGCGGAGTACCCGGGCGACGGTTCCTGGGTCTTCAGTGCCATGATGGCCGGCGCGGTCGACCTCCCGCGTCTGGTCTACGGCCTGCTGGGCCAGAAGCCGGCCCCGTGGGTGAACGAGATCGCGATCGAACTCGCCGACCTCGGCGTCCGGTTCAGCACAGCACCCGGCTACCCGTACACCGCCTCCGGGACCCTTCGGGTGACGGTCGGCGAGACGCTGCTCGGCATGCCCTTGCGGTTGCTGCTGACTGCCGACATCGAGCGCAGCCTGCGCGCCACGCCCGCCGACGAGCACCTGGCGATCGCCCTTCGCGGCACCACGCTGGTGGACCCGCTGACGGTGCTGACCGGAAGCCTGTCCGGATCCTTCACGCTGAACAAGCTGGAGATCACCGCCTCGGTGTCGGTCACCGACGCGGGCAAGGACTACACCTTCCAAGTCGCCTACGGCGAGCTCTCCTTGAGCGCGGCGACGTCCTGGATCGGCGAAGGGACCGACCGACACTCGATCCTCACGCTCCGCCTCACCGGCACGCTCGGCGAGCTGGTCACGTCCCTCGTCTCGCTGGCCAACCCGAACGCGACGTTCCGGCTCGACCCGCCCTGGGACTTCCTCAACAGCGTCGACCTCACCGGTCTGGAACTGACCATCGACCCGACCAAGCAGAGGGTCGCCGTCAAGCACGACCTGAAGCTGGACCTCGGATTCGTCAAGATCCAGTCCATCGGCCTGAGTTACGACCGTTCGACCGGAAGCCCCGCCGTGAACATCGCGCTCGACGCCCAACTGCTCGGGGACAGCGCCGCCAAGCCGCTGACATGGGATCCGGTCACCCAGGCACCGCCCCAACCAGCCGGCCTGGGACAGAAGTTGTTCTCGCTGCGCTACCTGGGCCTGGGCCAACACGTCTCACCGAAGGACCTCACCCGGTACACCAGTATCTCCGCCGTGGTCGACGCGATGGTCGCGGCGATGCGACCGGTCGATCCCGCCGCCGGCAAGCCCCCGATCAACCCGGCGACGATGGTGTTCGACGCGTCCAGCCAGTGGCTGTTCGGTATCGATGCCACGTTCATGGACACGGTCGCGGTCAAGCTGGTGATGCACGACCCGGACCTGTACGGCATCCTGCTGGCGCTGAGCGGTCCGCGGGCCGGCTCGCTCGCCGGGCTGAGCTTCGAGCTGCTGTACAAGAAGGTCACCGACGACATCGGAGTCTTCCACGCCCGGCTCCAGATCCCCGACGCCTACCGGCAGTTGCAGTTCGGCGCGGTGTCCGTGACGCTCGGCGTGATCACCGTGGACATCTTCACCAACGGCAACTTCCGGATCGACCTCGGATTCCCGGCAGACCGCGACTTCACCAACTCGTTCGCGATCGAGGCCGGCATCTTCAACGGCCGGGGCGGCATCTACTTCGGCGTGCTGAACGGCGCCACCTCCAGCCGGGTTCCGCGCATCACCAACGGGACGTTCAGCCCGGTGCTCGAACTCGGTGTCGGCCTGTCCATCGGCGTCGGACGCACCTTCCAACGCGGCCCGCTCCAGGCCAGCATGTACGTCAACCTCGTGGTGATCTTCGAGGGCGTGCTGGCGTGGTTCCACCCGGACGAGGACGGCGGGAGCACCGAGCTCTACTACGCGTGCCGGGGCACAGTCGGCATCGTCGGCCAGCTGTACGCGACGGTCGACTTCAAGGTCGTCCGGCTCGACCTCAACTTGCAGATCTCCGCGATGGCGACCGTCGAACTGGCCGCGCACCGGGCGACCGTCGTGGCGCTGAAACTCTCCGTGAGGGCCAGCGCCAGCGTGAAGATCCTGTTCATCACGGTGTCGTTCTCGTTCTCGCTGACGCTGGAGACCTCGTTCACGATCGGCTCCGACAGCACGCCGCCGTGGCGGCTCGCCCCCGGCGTCGCCCGCCGTGGCCTCACGGCCCGGAGAGCACACGCTGCGCGCGCGGCGGAGGAGCAGCCTCCGTACCGGCTGCACTTCGACCCGGACGTACACGTCTTCCCCGACGGCCGGCCGCGGACCGCGGACCTCACGCTCGTCCCCGCCTACACCATCGCCAACGTCCCGGTCGACTGGACCGGCCGGACGCCGCCGTCGAACGACGAACCCGACTACCGCCTCGTCGTCATGCTGCTCGCCGACAACGCCGTCCCGGTGGACGCGGTCACCATCGCCCACACCGAGCGGCCCGACGTGTCGCGCAACCCGCGCGCGGACGCAGCCGCCGACACGTCGTTCAACCAGCTCGCCGACGGCCTGCTGCGCTGGTCCCTCGACGCGCTCGGCGTCTCCTCGCCGACGGTCACGCTCGACGAAATGCTGGAGCTTGTCCAGCAGTTGGCTCTGGTCGAGGCCGAGAACGACGGCTTCACCTGGACCAACATCCAGGGTTTCCTCACCAACAACATCCACCTCCGGATCAGTGGCACCCCGGCGGGTGACACGGCCGACGATGTCTGCGGGACGCCGTTCCCGATGATCCCGGTACTGAAGTGGACCTCCACCGGCCTGCCCGACCCGGCCGACCGGGACCGCGACTTCGCGACCTACCGGCAGATCGACGCGACGTACGAGGCCGAGGCGATCGCGTACTTCGCCGAGCTCGACCCGGCCCCGCCGCGCGACCGCGCCTCCTCCCCCGCCGTGGCGGACGAGCCCGGAGAGTCCATGGCGACGTTCGTGCTGCGCGACTACCTGCGCATGGTCGCCCGTGCCACCGCGCAGGCCGCCGTGAACCTGCTGACCGCGTTCCCCCACGAGGTGAAGGAGAAGGACTCTCTCCACTCCATCGCGGCGGGCTTCGGGACGGCCACCACGCCGTACGAGGTCGCCGCCCGGGACACCGCGGACCACCTGGCCTCGTCCCTCGGCGTCTCGGCGGCCGAGCTGCTGGCGCTGAACCCCGGCCTGCCGGACCGGCTGACCGCCGCGCAGCCGGGCGACACGTTCACGGTCACGCTCGGCGTCACGGCGCAGTCGCTCGCCATCGCGAACCCCGACTGGCCCGTCGTCGCGGACGCCCCGGTCACCCTGGGCACGCTGCCGGTGCGGCTCGGCGCGGGCCAGACGCTCAGTCAGCTGGCCCGTGCCTACCAGGCCGCCCCGACCGCGCTGCTCGACCGCCTACGCGACGCGACCCCGCTGCTGCGCACCGGCGCGACCGTCCCGCTGCCCGGGTTCGTGCACGCCGGGCTGTCCGTCGACAACACCGCGGCGGTCTTCTACGTCCGGCTCGGCCTGACGCTGCCGAACGAGGTACCGCTCGCCGACTGGTACCAGCAGGCGATCGACCGGCTGGGCGGCAACCCGGCGCAACCGCTGCCCCCGACCCTCGAGGTGCCCGCCGCCTACCAGAGCACCGCCACCATCACCTGGACCACCCTGCCGGGCGACACCGTCCTCGATGTCGCCGCGTACACCGCGCTGATCCAGAACGTAGTGCCCGGCACGCCGTTCGCCGACTGGCTGGAGGCGGTCCGCACGGCGAACGAGCCGGTGGACCCGGAGGGCGTCCGCCTTCCGGCCGACGCCGCGGCCGTGGTCCTGCCGGGCGACACGCTCCGCTCGCTCCAGGACCGGCTGCTGCTGCCCACGGACCGGTTCGACACCCACGCCGCCGCCGCGGACGCGCTCGTACCGCTGGTCACCGTCGAGGTGCCGGGCGCGGTCGGCACGACGGCCCCCGGCCTCACCCTGCTGACGCTGGCCCAGCGGTACGGGCTCGGGCTCGCGGACCTCGCCGAGCGGATGGCCTTCGACACGGGCGTGCTGGCAGCCCAGCCCAAGCGGCGACTCACCGTGCCCGACGTGCCAGTGATGGCCATGGACGAGCTCATCGCCGCGATGCACGACGGCCCGGCCATGTCCACCGTGAGCGGCCAGGTCGCGCGGTTCGCGCTCGGCGGGTTGCGTCTGCCCGCGCCGGTCCGGGTCGACGGCGAGTACCACGCCACCGGGCCGATGACCGGTGGCCACGAGCTGATCGGCCAGCAGGTCACCGGCCCGCCGCCACCCCCGGCCGGGGCCAAGGACCCGGTCGTGACCATCACCGTCGACAAGGCTGTGCCCGCCGACTGGCTTACCTTCGCCGACTCGGCCGTGCACGACGGCGTGATCCGGCTCGACGCCACCGAGGCCGACAGCGCGGTCATCTCGATCACCGCCGCCGACCTGCGGGACAAGTACCCGGCGACGGGACTGGTACCCGTCGTCGAGAGCCCGCTCGCGGCCCTGCCGCTTTCGCACGAGATCGGCGCGCGCCACACCGTCACGCAGGTGGTCCCATGGCAGACGACCACCACCGTCCGACTGCCCGCCGAGCCCTCCGGCCCGCCCTCGCTGTGGCCGCTGCCGAACGACCTGATCGCGCGCGCCGGGTCCGACCGCAGCAGCTCGGAGTTCCTGCTGGAGCAGACGACACCACACACCGGCGCGGACGCCCGCTACACGGAGCTCGGCTGCTACGCGTGGGCGACGCTCGTCTCGTTCACCGTCCGCCGCGTTCCGGGCCTCCCGGGGATGGTCGAGGTGCTCGGCGCGGACACCGCCGACCGGCAGCGGATCGCGCAGCTTCTGGAGTACCTGCGGAGCATCCCCGAGAAGCCGGCGACCGGCGCCTTCCCGCCGGCGCCGCCCGGCGAGCACCTGCTGCTCACCCTGCTCTGGCAGCTGCCGCCGTCACCCGGCCTCAGCCCGGGTCTGACTTCGGCGCCACTCGTCGCCGACCGGACCTTCATCGTCCAGACGAACCTGTCCACCGAGACGCGCAGCGGTCCCACGGCCCAAAGCGCCACCGCGGGGCAGCATTTCGCGGCCCTCACCGACTGCGAGCGGTTCCTGACGCTGCTGTGGGAGTGCAGCGTCGTGGGCGGTGGCGGCTACTGGATGCAGTACCGCGGCGAGGTGCCCGACTCGATCTTCGACCAGGACGGGCTCGCCCAGTTGTCACTGCTGGTCCAGCTCTCGTCGCAGTGCGGTGCCGCACCGGACCGGCACCTGTTCGCCTTCACCAACGTCGCGGTGGTCGGGGACGGGGTGGATCCGGCGTCGGTCGCGCTCGCCGCGCGCGCGGTGGACCCGCCCGAGCTGCGGCCCGTCGCCTCGGTCGACCCGGGTCAGGTCGGGTTCACCGCGCGGTTCGCCAACCCGCTGGCCGACGACACCCCGCAGGGCCGGCTGCGCCGTCTGTACGGGCTGCTCGGTTTCCAGTTGGACCCGACGACGGACTTCCGCGGCAGCGGCGAGGGCCGGGCGGTGTCACCGAAGCCGGCGGACGGTACCGACGAACTCGGGTTCCTGGTGGCGAGCGAGGCTGCCGAAGAGGTCTGGGACCTGACCCGGATCGTCGACATCAGCCGGTTCGCCCTGCAGCACGCCCCGGCCCTGCCCACGGCACCGCCCCCCGAGGGCGACCCGTACGCCGGCGTCACCGCAGGCGCGGAAAGCCAGGTCTCGGTGTGGTTCGAGGACGTGTTCGGCAACCGGTCCGGCAGTCCGAGCCAGACCCCCGTGCCCGTCCGCTACACCGACCCGGTCATCGGCGTCGGCGCCTGGCCGTCGACCACGCTCCACTACACCGTCGAGCCGTCCGGCGTCCTGGCGGACCTCGCCGTCGACGTCGGCCTCCAGGCCGTCGCCTACCAGCCGGGCGCGGCCGACCCCGGCAGCGCGGCCGCCGACGCGGCGATGCGCGACCGGGACCGTCTGGTGCCGGTCTACTACCAGGTCATCCAGCCCGACGTCCGGGCCGCGCTGCTCACCTCGCTCCAGCAGAAGCCCGGATCGGAGCCCACCCCGCTCCTCGTCGACGTGGCCGTGCTGACCCGGTACGTCATCGGTGCCCACGCCCTGCTCGGCTCGCTCGCAGAGATCGCTTCCGCACCCGCCGCCGACGCCGCGACCCTCGACGGCCTGTGCACCACCTACGGCGTCGGCTTCGACGAGCTGGGCACGGCGAACGCGGACTCGGCCATCAGCGCCATGCTCGACGCCGATGAACTCGCGGTACCCGTGAGCGCGGCGTTCCGCAACCGGGACACGATCTCCGGGTTGTGTGACGCGGTCGACCCCTCGCTCGACCCGGTACAGGTGCTGCTCGACGAGGACAACACCGTGCTGCCGCTGAACCCGTCCGTCGAGCTCGTCACACCGCCGCGCGAGGCGGTGGTGCCGACCGACTCGCCGCCGGCGGACCGTCTCGCGGCGGCTCTGCGCTGCACCCTCAGGACGCTCGTGACGGCCAATCAGGACCGCCCAGGGCTGCTCACCCCGGGGTTCGTCTTCGACTGCAACGGTGTCAAGGTCCAGGTCTCGTTCGACCGGCCGGCCAGCGAAGCGACGCTGGCGGGCGTCGAGTCGGCGTTCCGGGACCTCGGTGTCCCGTTCGACGCCGCGCAGGTGGTGTCGCTGAACGCGGACAAGCCGGGCATGTTCCGTGCGGGCGCGTCCCTGAAGGTCACCGGCTACCTCGTCGAGAGCGGCGACACCCTGCACGACAACCGGGCGGGCCTCACACCCGACCAGCTCGCGCCGCTGAACACCACGACCGTCGACCTCTTCACCCCCGGCACCCCGGTGTTCCTCACCACGACGCCGACGCCCGTGCCTGCGGGCGACACGCTCGGGCGCTTCGCCGCCGTCAACGCCACCACACCCGGCGCGCTGCTGCGGCACAACGGCTCGGTCGCCCTCTCGTCCGGCACTCCCCCGGTCGTGCCCGGTATGTGGGCGTGGCCTTCGGACCCCGACGCTCTGCGGGTGCCGTACACCGTGCGCCAGGACGACTCGCTCGACGGCATCGCCGCACACTTCCCCGGTGCCGGCCTGGTCGAGGTCAACGCCGGGATGCCGCAGACCATTGCGTCCGGCGTCACCATCACGGTCGGCAGCGAGTCGGTGACGACGGCGGCGCCCGCCTCGTTCGCCGAGGTCTGCGCGCTGTTCAGTCCGCCGGTCGGCCTCGCCGCACTCGCCGCGGCGATCGGCGGGCGGACCGACGTGCTCGCGGCCGGAGCCCTGCTGGTCTGCCCGCCCGGCGTGCTCCCCGCGCGGTCCGCAGCGATCGGAGTGACACCGCAGGAGGGCGCCCGGCCGTTCGGTGTCACCGCGGTCGCCCTGCTCGCCGCGAACGCCGGCACACCGGGCCTGCTGCTGCCGGGGCAGGTGCTGCGCGGGCAGCAGCCGGGCACGGACGGCACCGTGCCCACCGAAACCACCGCGGCCTGCGACACGCTGACCGCCGTGGTCGCGAGGTTCCGTCGCCGCGGCGTGACGACCGGCATCGAGGCCGTCGTCACGGCGAACGCCGACACCGGATTCCTGCGACCCGGCGCGCGCGTGGTCGTCCCGCCGGCCACCGCCCGCCTCACCGGCCGGGTCGGCAAGTCGACCCCGGACGGCGTCCAGTGGTCGTTCCCCGAGCCCGTCTTCCCGGTCACCGTGGCGCTGGACCTCTTCCGCGAGCCCACACTGGTCGACCCGGCACTCGCCGCGACCGCAACGCGCGAGGCGACCGCCGTACCCGCCGGCCGCAGCACCGACCCCGCCCAGAACGATGCGCTCACCCTGGCGGCCTTCGCCGAGCAGGTCCAGCGCGCGGTGCCGGTCCTGCGGCTGGCCACGGCGCCGGGCCGGACGTCCGACACCGATGTCTGGGCAGTCGTCTTCGACACCAGTGGCATCGAGAGCGTCAGCATCGAGCCCCCGCTCGAGGTCGCCGGCACCAGGCAGCCGCGCACCTTCGCGATCCGCCCGCTCACCACCACCCTCATCGCACGGCAGCACGTGTACACCCCCGGGTTCGACGTCCGGACAGGGTTGCTGACCGAGGGGCAGACCCGCGACTACCAGGGCATCGACCTTGAGGTCTGGGCGCAGGGGTTCCTCGCGGACGTGGAGCTTCTGCTGTCGGCCGCGTACGTCCAAGGTGCATACGAGCTCGGCCGGGACGTGCTCGACGGGATCATCGGCATCAAGAAGACACTCGCCGGTGCTGTCGCGGCGGGCCTGGACTACGTCCTCGCCGGGGAGACGCCGGACGCCGGAACCGATCCCAAGCGCGCGGCGGCTGTCGAACGGCTGCGCCAGGAGCTGCTCGTCTCACTGATCCGCGGCTACGCGACCTCGGCCGTGGTCCAGTACGACACCAGCGCGGCGTCCCCGTGGACCGACCAGTACGCGCGGCTGTCCGGCAACCCGGTCGTCGACTACCGGAAGGTCCCCGCACACCTGCGGACCGCGACGGTGTCGAACGGCAAGGTCTCGCTCGCCGACGGCGACTCGCAGATCAATTTCCTGATCGCCGTCCCCGACGTGGCCGCGCACGCCGCGCTCGATCTCACCCTCGACTTCGGCGGCGTCGAGCTGGAGTTCGGGATCGCGCGGGAGGTCGAAGGCTACGACCGGTCCGACTGGCTCACCTTCATCGCGCCGCTCGCCTCCGGCTCACCGCCCGCCCTGGACTTCGACCTCGGGGCTCCGCGCGTGCCGATCCCGCTGCGCTCGTACCCGCCGATGCCGATCCTGCTCGACCAGCACGCCGACGTCCCCACCTCCGCCGCCGGGCTCAGCGACGCACTGTACTGGCAGTACCGGTGCTCGGTGCAGCATCAATCGGCCGAGCAGGACACCGTCGAACTCCAGGTCACGTACAACCAGCCGCCCCGCACGCCCGCCGTCGCACCGGCAGACGACCTGTTCGGTGCCCTGGCGCAGTACACCGCGGTCTCCACTCCGCTGCTCGGCCTGCTCGCCGGGCTGCCCGGATGGGAGGCTGCCGACCCCGACAAGCGCACCGCCATGACGAACGCGCTGGGCACGTACCGGACGCTCGCCGGCACTGTCGCGCAGGCATGGACCGCGCGCTGGGCAGATGGTCCCGCGCCCGTGCCGGTGGTCCCCCTCGCGGCCGGTGGGACGGTTCCGGACGTCTACCGGTATGCGCTCGGACTCGACGCCGAGCACGGCTGGTACACGACGCTGCGGCTGACCCGCACTGTGGGGTCCGGCCCGGGTGAGACGGGCTGGCCGGAGAAGATCGTCTGCGTCACGGCGGCCGGTGAGCGCCACGAGCTCACGCCTTGCGATCCCAAGGCGTGCGGGTGCACCGACGCCCACCACTGCCGGTGCTACGCGTTCGCGCTCCGGGCGGTCGAGGCCTTCACACTGCTCACCTTCGAGCTCACCTTCCCGCGCGTCCACATCGCCGCGTACCAGAGTGCGTCGGCCAGTGCCCGGGTCACCCGCAACGCGCGACTTCTCGGCGAGGGCTGGCCGGACACCGCACCGTCCTTCGTCTACCGGACGCCGGAGGTCGGCCACCCCCAGCCGGTCGTGCCGTTCATCGACATCACCAGCGCCGTCGCCATGGGCCCCTGGGATCCGCCCGACCACAATCCGCTCGCGCCGATGTTCGACGCGGTCTTCGACGGCGACCCGTCCAACCGGACGATCGCGATCGGCGCGCGGTACGAGTACACCCTCGTCGCCGGGGAGCCGCCGGTGTCGGCGCTGCTGCCGGTCGTGCAGTCGACCCTGGGCACGTACGACACGGCAACCGTCCCGACGCTCGCACAGGCACTCGACGAGTGGAGCGAGCGCGAGCAGCCCGCAACCGAGGGCGGGGCCTGGGCCTTCCGAGTCAGCCTCTACTCCTCCGTCGACCCGTCACTTCAACGGCCCGTGCTGCAGCTCAAGCACGTGTCGTCCGAGCTCTGGGAACGCTGAGTCGATGGCAGTCCATGTGCCGTCCCACACCCTTGCGAGCAGCAACCATGCCCGCTCTGCGTCACCTTGTCCGACCATCCGCCCCGCCTTGCCAGCGAGGCCCCGCTGGCCAGACCGTCGCCGACACCGCGGCTCTCCAGCTCGTGCAACCTGTCGCTGCGGTGGCCTACGCGCCGCGTACCGCGCCTTCGTGGTCGCGGTCGTACGCCCGGCCCAGGCGCAGATCCCGCGTGGGCGCCGCCCCCGCCCGGCTTTCTCGGCGCCCCGGTGGCCTGGCCGCCGTCCTCGGCGTAGCCCTCGGCGCGTGGCTCACGGGCCGCACCGCGGCACGCGGCACCGACGGGCTGAAGACCCTGATCGTGCCGCCGACCTCGGACCTGGCCGGCGACGCCGTTGTGCGCCCCCGGGCCCGGCCCGCGTCAGCCGCCCGCCACCCCGCCGCGGGCTGCGCCCATCGGCACCCTCGTCTCAGCCTCGGCCACCACCCCGGGAGCCTGACGACCGGTCGGCCCGTCAGAGCTGCTCGCGGATCAGGTCCTCCAGCGAGCCCTCGGGCACGGAGCCGTCAGGGGTGAGCTTGTCGACGGCCTGGGGCAGGGTCTGGGCAAGCTGGTCGGCGGCTTCCTCGGGAGAAACGCCCGCCTGCTGGGCCACGTGCTCCAGCGCCTGGTACGGGAGCGCCTGCGCGACTTCGGGGCCAGTGACCGCCTGGTTCCGCCCCCTGCCGATCCACGAGTCGGCCTGTGCGCCGAGCCCGCCCTCCTTCAGCGTGTCCAGCAGCGCGCCCAGCGGGTTGCTGCCAGCGCCGTGCGTGCCGGCCCCGCCGAGCGAGGTGAGCAGCGCCCCCAGCAGCGCACCGCCCTTGCCGCCCTGCCCGCCTCCGAGCAGTCCGCCCAGCAGACTTCCCAGGTCATCGCCCATCACCGTCGCCTTCCTCGCGTGCTGACATCCACCCCGTTATACGAGCCGCCCCCCACCGCACCGGCTTCCCGAGCCCGCTGCCCCAGCGCGTTCACCCGTACGACCGCAGGGCTCGGCCCGGTCAGGCGGAAGCCTCGAGGACCAGGTGACCCGCCAGGGCCGGTCCCCAGGCGAGTCCGGCCGGCAGGACGTCGACGTCCCGTAGTGCCCCGCGACCAGGGCCTTGCCGACGGTGCCACCCCGCCCTGACGCCGACGGGCTCCGCCGGCCGGATCACCTGCTGACGCGCTCAGCGCTCGTAGGTCCCGACGAGGGTGCCGGAGGCCAGCTCTCTGCCCTTCAGGGCACGGTGCACGTCCTCGGTTCCCGGGCGGGCGTGCAGCGGCAACGGCTCGGACAGGGCGTACAGGCGGAAGAAGTAGCGGTGCGGCCCGTGCCCCGGTGGCGGCATCGGCCCGCCCCAGCCCACGCGCCCGAACCCGTTGGGCCACGGCAGGCCGCCGTGGGGCTTCTGCCCCTCGGCCGCTCCGGTGGTCCCCGGATCGATGCCCGTCACCAGCCAGTGCAGGAAGGTCGGCCCCGGTGCGTCCGGATCCTCGCACAGGAGCACCAGCTCCGTGGCCTCGTGGGGGACCCCCGACCAGGTCAGGGGCGGCGAGATGTTCTCTCCCTCCCCGCTGTACCGACGGGGGATCTCCGCATTGTCGTCGAACGCGGTGCTGCTGAGTTCAATTCTGCTCACACCCGCCGCCCTACCCGCAACGGCGACACAACCACCGATCCGGAACGTAAACGCCCCGTTCGGCCGAGCCCCATCGGGCCCCCTCCGCCAGGCAGGGCGAGGATGGCCGTGTGCCGACAAGGATCCTGCTCGAAGGCCGCCCCGGCGCGGGCAAGACGACCGCCGTGCGCCGACTGGCCGCGCTGCTGCCCACCGGCGCGGCCACCGGCTTCACCACGGAGGAGATCCGGCAGTCCGGCGCCCGCGTCGGCTTCGCCCTGGAGACACTGGCGGGCCGACGGCAGGTGCTCGCCCATGTCGACCTGCCCGGTCCACCGCGGGTGGGCAAGTACGGAGTCGACCTGGGCGTCATGGAACGGCTGGCGCTGCCGTCGCTGCGGCCGGCGGCAACCGGGGAGGCGACAGGCCGGCTGGTGCTCATCGACGAACTGGGACGGATGGAACTGGCGTGCAGGGCGTTCCGGGACGCGGTCGACGCGCTGTTCGCCGCAGAGATCGACGTCGTCGCCACGGTCCACGCACACCACGACCCGTTCACCGACGCCCTCAAGCGACGCACCGACATCGAGGTCGTCCACCTCACGCCGGCCAACCGGGACGCCCTGCCCGGGGAGCTCGCATCCCGGCTGAAGCAGCCCGGGGCGCACGGAGGGCCTCCCGCTCGCCTGTGAATTTCGGGCACAGGGACGTGATTCGTCATGGCGACCGGTGGCTGCGGGAGCGTGATGCGCTTGAACCGGCCCCACGAAGGTGCTCTCTCTGAGCCCGCGCCGAACCGGGCACCAACCGGATCCGGGCCCAAGGGCTGTCCTGCTCACCCTCACCCTCACCCGGGACACCTCACCGTGATGCGGCCCGCCGCGGTCGGCCAGGCCCGGATGCAGCCGCACCGATGGCGTGAAGGGCCGGGCCGCTGGAGCGACCCGGTCCTTCAAGGGTCAACCGCGCGGGATCGCGAAGTACGTGAGCACCGCGGTGGCCGGGTTGAGGGCGGGCCACGGCGCGGGGCAACCGAGGGCGGCGACGGCCGAGGTCGGGAACTTGGTCTCGATGCGGTCCAGATCCCGGTCGGGGGCTTCGCCGGCCAGGAGCAGGATCAGCTCCTGCAGGCCCGGGTTGTGGCCGACGAGAAGCAGACGCGCGACCTCGGCCGGCGTGTCCCGTACGACGTCGAGGAGCTCCTCGGCGTCGGCCCCGTACAGCTGCGGCGCGAAGCGTACGGGCGGCTGAGCGGGGAGTGCCGCGGCGGCCAGCTCCCAGGTCTGGCGGGTGCGCCGGGCCGGGGAGCACAGGACGAGGTCCGGCAGCAGGGCGGCCTGAGCCAGCAGCCGCCCGGCGGCGGGGGCGTCCCGCAGTCCGCGCGGGCCGAGGGGACGCTCACGGTCGGGCACGCCCTGCGGCCAGGCGCTCTTGGCGTGCCGAAGGATCACCAGGTCCGGCATGGTCCGAGCCTAACGGACCGCCGGCAGGCCGGATGGCAGCGCGTGCAGCCCCGACGAAGTCCGTGCGCCCGGAGCCGGGGATGAGATCGAGGGCGGACCGGGGGCTACCCTGCCTGCTTTCTACAGGTCAAGGGCGGTGTCCGGAGCCGGATCGCCCCTGGTACGGGAGCAGCCGACCAGGATCGCGGTCCACGGCGCCGCCTGGAGCTGCTCTCCGCCACCGCCGGCCAGAAGCGCAAACGGAGGCTGATGGCCCTCCTGGACCAGCACGGCGGTATCGCACGGCCGAGCCGCATCAGCTCTGCGGAGCCGACCGGGGGCCTCGCAAGGGCGAGACGCTGGCGCTCGCCGCCCGAGAGCCGGTAGCCCCGCTCCCCCACCACGGTGTCCAGCCGGTCCGGGGCCTGGCGGAGCGACGCCGTCACGGCCTCCGGGCGCGCCGGGTGCGGGGGCGCAGGTGCCGGTGCCGGCCGCTCGGCGACCTTCGCTCCCGCTGCCGACGGGCCGCAGAGGTTGGAAGATGGATTATGAGCAACTACCTGGGAACCTTCCGGCGTCGGCTGCTCGGCTCTACCACGAGCTCTTCCCCTCCCCCCCGGCGTCCCCGCTCAGGACGCCACCAGGAGCGTCAGGAGCACGCCCGGCCCCCCGACGGAAGCAGCGGAGGCGCGCGGCGGCCGCAGCGCCTGTCCTCCCTGCTGAGCGTGCGCAGCGTGGCCGGCGAGGTGTTCCTCCTGCAGCTGGCCGTCGTGGTGCTTCTCGTCGCCGCCGCGGTGGCGGCGCTCGTGGTGCAGGCCCGGAGCGCCGGCATGCTGGACGCCCGGCACCGTACGCTCGCGGCTGCCGGTACGTTCGCGGAATCTCCGGGAATCGTCGCGGCCCTGCGCAGCTCCCATCCGAGCGCGGTGCTGCAGCCGAGCGCCGAGGCGGCCCGGAAGATCGCCGGGGTCGACGGCATCAACGTGTACGCACTCGACGGGGTCACCCTCGCCCACAGCGACCCGCGACAGATCGGGAAGCGCGTCATCGGCCCCTTCTCCAAGGCGGCGGCCGGCAAGTCCTTCACCGAGACGTTCCAAGGGTCCCTGGGGCAGTCCGTGGTCTCGGTGGTCCCCGTCAAGGACGCCGGCGGTCGCGTCATCGCCATCGTGTCCTCCCCGGTCACGGTCCAGAACGTCCAGGGCATGGTGAACCGGCAGCTGCCGGTCGTCCTCGGCAGCGCAGCCGCGGTGCTCGCCCTGTCCGCGGGCGGAACCGCTCTGGTGAGCGGTCGGCTGCTGCGCCGGACCCACGGCCTGGGACCGGCCGAGATGACGAGGATGTACGAGCACCACGACGCGGTGCTGCACGCGGTGCGGGAGGGCGTGCTGATCGTCGGCGGCGGCGGACGGCTGCTGCTGGCCAATGACGAGGCGCGGCGGCTGCTGGATCTGCCGGCGGGCGCGGAAGGGCTCCCCGTCACGGACCTGGGCCTGGAGGAGGGGATCGCCGGGCCGATCGCGTCGGGCCGTTCCGCGACCGACGAGCTGCACATGGCGGCCGATCGGCTGCTGGCTGTGAACATCCGGCCCACCGCCCCCTACGGGCAGGCCGGGACCGTCGTCACGCTGCGGGACACCACCGAGCTGCGGGCACTCTCCGGCAGAGCCGAGGTGGCCCGCGAGCGGCTGAAGCTGCTCTACGACGCGGGGGGGCGGGTGGGAACGACGCTGAACGTGGAGCGCACCGCGGAGGAACTGGCGGAGGTGGCGGTCCCGCGGTTCGCCGACGTGGTCACGGTCGACCTGCTGGACCCGGTGCTGCGCGGCGAGGAGCCGCCCGAAGCGAGCACCGAGATGCGCCGCACCGCCGCCGTCGGCCTTCAGGGCGACCACCCGCTCTACCCCGTCGGCCGGCTCGTCCGGTTCGTTCCCACCAGTCCCATGGCCGCAGGGCTGGCCGGCGGCCATGCGGTGCTGGAGGCGGACCTGCGCACCGCCCACCGCTGGCGGACCCAGGACCCGGACAATGCCCTGCGGATCCTGGACCGCGGCATCCACTCCCTGATCGCCGTGCCCCTGCGGGCCCGGGGCGTGGTGCTGGGGATGGCCGGCTACTGGCGGGGGCAGGACTCTCCGCCGTTCGACGAGGAGGACGTCTCCTTCGCCGAGGAGCTGACCGCCCGGGCGGCACTGTCCGTCGACAATGCCCGCCGCTACACCCGCGAGCACACCATGGCCGTCACCCTGCAGCGCAGCCTGCTGCCCCGGGGCGTGCCGGAGCAGTCCGCCGTCGACGTCGCGCACCGCTATCTGGCGGCGCAGGCAGCCGGGGTGGGTGGAGACTGGTTCGATGTCATCCCGCTGCCCGGCGCCCGGGTGGCCCTGGTGGTCGGCGACGTCGTCGGCCACGGTCTGCACGCCGCCGCCACCATGGGCCGCCTGCGCACCGCCGTGTACAACTTCTCCACCCTCGACCTGCCTCCTGACGAGCTCCTGAGCCACTTGGACGAGCTGGTCGCCCACATCGACGCCGACGAGCAGGAGTGGCAGGGGATCACCGGGGCCACCTGCCTGTGCGCCATCTACGATCCCGTCTCGGGGCGGGTGACGGCCGCCACCGCCGGTCATCCGGGCCCCGCTCTGGTCCACCCCGACGGCACCGTGTCCTTCCCCGAGGTGCCGGTCTCCCCGCCGCTGGGCCTGGGCGCGGGTCTGCCCATGGAGACCGCGGAGCTGACCCTGCCCGAGGGCTCCCTGCTGGCGCTCTTCACCGACGGGCTGATCGAGAGCCGCGACCGCGATCCGGACGCGGGACTGGCAGCGCTGCGCGCCGCCCTGGCCGGGCCCGCCCGCACCCCGGAGGAGACCTGCACCGCGGTGATCGACGCGATGCTGCCCACCAGGCCCAGCGACGACATCGCGCTGCTGGTGGCCCGCACCCGCCGGCTGGACCCCGCGCGGATCGCCGAGTGGGACGTGCCCCCCGAGCCTGCGGCGGTGTCCCGGGTGCGCAACGCCTGCGCCGGCCGGCTGGCCGACTGGGGCCTCGACGACATGGCCTTCACCACGGAACTCATCCTCAGCGAACTGATGACCAACGCCATCCGCTACGGCACCGAGCCCATCCGGGTGAGGCTGCTGTACGACCGCAGCCTGATCTGCGAGGTCTCCGACGGGTCCAGCACCTCCCCGCACCTGCGCAGGGCCGATGCCACCGACGAGGGCGGCCGCGGCCTGTTCCTCGTCGCGCAGTTCGCCGAGCGTTGGGGCACCCGCTACACCGTTCGCGGCAAGATCATTTGGAGCGAGCAGACCCTCCATGACGGAGCCGCACCGCCCGTGACGGTTCCGGGGGAGTCGCTCCTGGCCGAATGGGACGACGAGGCGATCTGAGCACGCGCCGGTACGGCAGCCGCAGGGAAGGCAGCGGACACCACCGGCTGGGACTGCGCTGCCGAGGCCATCGAACGTACGCTGGTCTCGATCAGTACACGACCGCCCGTTATGGAGCCTTCGTGCCCGCACCCCGTCTCCGGTCAGCCGGCGTCGCCGTCTGCCTGGCCTTCGTAGCGGCGCCCCTCGGCGCCTGCGGACAGACGCCCACCGCCGCACCCAGAGCGCCCGCCGTGGCCACTTCCGCCGCGGACGCGGGCGGCACGGCCGCACTGACCGCAGCGGCGAAAAAGGAGGGCGCACTCAACGCGATCGCGCTCCCGAGCGACTGGGCCAACTACGGCGCACTGATCGACGGCTTCGAGAGGAAGTACGGGATCAAGGTCAAGGTGGAGAACCCGGAGGGTACGAGCCAGGACGAGATCAACGCCCTGAAGGAGCACAGGGGCAACGGCCGCGCCCCCGACGTGGTCGACGTGGGGGGCTCGTTCGCCCAGTCCGCGGCCCAGCAGGGCCTGCTCGCTCCGTACAAGGTCGCCGAGTGGGACAAGATCCCCGAGCAGCAGAAGGACCCGGAGGCCCGCTGGTACAACAACTACGGCGGCTACGTCTCGATCGGCTGTGACGCCAACCGCGTCAAGACCTGCCCCGCGACCTTCGCCGATCTGCGCAAGCCCGAGTACAAGGGCCAGGTCGCGCTCAACGGCGACCCCACCAAATCCGGCTCCGCCTTCGCCGGAGTATATGCGGCGGCCCTGGCGAACGGGGGTTCCTTCGACGACATCCAGCCCGGTATCGACTTCTTCGCCGAGCTCAGCAAGAACGGGAACTTCGTCCCGGTCGCATCCTCATCGGCCACGATCGCGAAGGGCCAGACCCCGATCAGCATCGACTGGGACTTCCTCAACCTCGGATACGCCGACGAATTCCGGAAAAAGGGCGCGAACGTCGACTGGCAGACCACCATCCCCTTCGACGGCAGCTTCGCCCAGTACTACGCGAACGGGGTGAACAAGAACGCCCCGCACCCCGCGGCGGCTCGTCTGTGGCAGGAGTACGTCTTCAGCCCGGAGGGCCAGAACATCCGGCTCGGCGCCTATGCACGCCCCGTCCTCATGGACGCCATGGCGAAGGACGGGACCCTCGACAAGGCAGCCGCGGAGAAACTGCCGACGGTCGAAGGCACGCCGACGTTTCCGACGGAGGCGCAGAGGGAGAAGGCGAGAACGGCCGTCAACAGCGGCTGGGCCGCGGCCGTCTCGGGCTGAGGGCCGGGGGCGGTCCTGGCCGGGCGTGCACCCGCCCGGCCGGCCCCACACCGGCGGCCGCGTGCAACGCCGGGGTCAGCTGTTGCCGGGCGTGCGCAGGGCGAGGATCGCCATGTCGTCGTGGCCGTCACTGGGGTGGCGATCGGCCAGCGTCCGGACGAAGTCCTGCAGCGGCAACGCCGCCAAGGCGATGGCGAGTTCGGCGAGCGCGTCCAGGCATTCGTCCACCGGCCGGGCGTGGTGCTCGATGAGTCCGTCGGTGAAGAACACCACGGTGGCCCCCGCAGGCACGGAACAGAAGTGGTCGGGGCGGTGATGTTCGGTGCTCACCCCGAGCGGCACGCCGGGCTCGGCCTGCAGGTATTCCGCGCGCCCGTCGGAGGTGATCAGCAGCGGGGGAAGATGGCCCGCGGTGCTCCAGTGCATCGTCCAGGCCGGTCCTTCGGATTGGATACGGGCCAGGCAGGCAGTGGTGACGGGGTTGTCGGTGGTGGCCTCCAGGGTGCGGTCGAGTTGCGCGAGGATCCCGCTGGGTGGGGTGCGCCGGTCGTAGAGCAGGGCGCGCAGCATGCTGCGCGTCTGGGCCATCGCGGCTGCCGCCCGCAGGTCGTGGCCGACGACGTCGCCGATGATGGCGGCGCAGGCGCCGTCGGGCAGCACGAGGGCGTCGTACCAGTCTCCGCCGATGTGGTCGGGCTCGGAGGCCGGCCGGTAGATGGCGGCGGAGGCGAAGGGGTGCAGGTCGGGCAGGGTCGGCAGGAGGAGGCGCTGGAAGTGTTCGGCGCTGTCGCGGACCCGTCCGAACAGGCGGGCGTTCTCGATCGCGATGCCGACCATGCCGGCGAGTGCGACCACGATCTCCTCGTCGGCGCGGTCGAAGGGCTGACCGTCGCGCCGCTCGGACAGGTAGAGGTCGCCGTAGATCGTGCCGCGGACCCTGACGGCGGCCCCGAGGAGGGTGCGCATGTGCGGGTGGCCGGGAGGGAAACCCACGGAGGAAGGGTGGGAGGGGATGTCTTCGACCCGCATGGGTTCCGGGTGGTGGATGAGGTGTCCCAGCACGCCACGGCCACGCGGAAAGTCGATCCCGGCCAGGTCCGCTCGCTCGGGCTCGGACAACCCGGCGGTGATGAACTGCTCAAGGTACTCACCGGATTCGTGCAGCACGCCCAGCGCTCCGTATCGAGCGCCCACCAAACCCATGGCAGTGGTGACGATACGGTGCAGCACCTCGGGAAGTTCCAATTCCTGAGTGATGGCCAACACCGCGTCCAGCAGGCCCTGCAGCTGGTCCTTGGCTCTGGCCGATTGCCGCAGCCGCTCGTCGATCCGGTCCAGCTCGGCTTCCAGGCGGTTCGTCAGCCCACGTCTGCGCCGCGGCCGGGGGTGCTTCGACTGCTCCGCCATCACCGCCGTCCGGTGACCCGTGTCCGCAGCGACGCCACCAGATCCGCCTGGCGGTCACGGCGCATCCGCTCATGGGACCACCTCCGCGAGCGGTACACCCGGCCCCCTGACACGAACCGTCATCAACGAGACCACAGCGTCACACAGCCGGCAGCGCAACCCGCCCATTGCTCCGTACGTGGCACGTCGCATCCGAGCCGGGCGGTACGGGCCGCTCGGACGGCTCCGGCCGACTGGCGGCCGATGGCCCGGGCCCAGGTGATGGCCACCGGGGCCACGGACGGGAACATCATGGCGATCATCATGATCAGCCACAACAGCAGGAACAGCGGGATGCCCATGCCCATGGTCCCGGGCTCGGCCCCCATGCCACGGGCCTGGTCGACGACCAGCACCCAGGCGAGCAGGGCGATCAATCCCATCACGGACCATGCGAGCGCCAGCTGCCGAGCCGACAGCAGGTTTGCCGGACGCAGGGGTGGTGACAGGGCCTTTCGGTCGAGGCGCACGCTTCCAGCACATCACAGCAGCCGTGCGCGTGCGCGTGCGCATGCGGGAGGGGGGCCAGACCCCGCCGGGCGGCCACGGCGGGGGGGATAATCGACGCGTAGAGCTGTACGACCCGGGCGTGGGCCGGTGAAGTCTTCCAGGGGCTCTGTCGTCCTCCCGAGACCGACGTCCGGTACGCGGTCACGAGGAGGCAGGGAGATGTCCGAGACCACGGCGACTGTGCCGAGGTGGCACGCGGCGGGCGACTGGTTCGACACCTGTAAGTGCAATGTGCCATGCCCCTGCTCGTTCGCGCAGCTGCCCACCTACGGCGATTGCGACGCCGTCCTCGCGTGGCACATCCGCGAGGGACGATACGGGGACGTAGTGCTGGACGGCCTCAACGTTCTGATGCTGGGCTCCTTCGTCGGCAACCTGTGGGCCGAGCACTCCGACACGTACGCAGCGGTGTTCGTCGACGAGCGCGCCGACGACGCGCAGCGCGAAGCGCTCCAGATGATCTTCGGTGGCCAGGCGGGCAGCTGGCCGGCGGAGATGGTGAGCATCATGGGCGCGGAGATGCGCGGTATGGAGTTCGCCCCCATCGAGGTGGAGGTCGCCGACGACCTCTCGAGCTGGCGGGCTGTGGTTCCGGGCCGTGTCGAGGCGAGCGTGCAGGCACTCACCGGACCCAACACTCCGGAGGGCGCTCGCGTGCAGTCGACCAACCTGCCGGGTGCCGAGACCGGACCGGGCCAGGTCGCGACCTGGGGCCGCTCGACAGCGGACCGCGCCGATGCCTACGGCTTCCAGTGGAGCAGGGAAGGCCAGTCCAGCAAGCACATCACCTTCGACTGGACCGGGCCCGACTAAGGGCTGTCCCAGCAGGCTCCCGAAGACCTGCGCGCCGAGGCGTTCGGCCCGGGCTCGGGCGACGGTTCTCGCCGTGCCCGCAGGTCCGACTCAGCACAAGCGGTGACGCAGAGCGATAATTGCACCGGTAGGGAGAGAGTCGTTCCGCAGATCCGGAAGTGGGGCGCAGTGATGCACGACCCGGTGTTCCCCGATGCCTCCGGCGTGCTTTCGGAAGCGGACGACGAGACCTATGCCCTCCTCGACGCCCGCGGCGTGGTCATCGGCTGGGGCCCGGGGGCGGAGCGGCTGCTCGGCTACACGGCCCGGGAGGTGCACGGGTGGCGCGGGTCGGATCTGCTGGTCACGCGCACGGAACTCGGGCACGCGGTCCTGCGGCACCGGAGCGGGCGCGGGGTCGAGGTGGCGCTGCGCGCACGTCCCATGGTGTCCACGGCCGGTGACCGGCAGTGGCTGATCCAGGCGACCGACACCGATGCCACGCTCCGGCACGAACTCGGCGAGGCCCTGATCAGGGGGCTGTTCACCGAGTCCCCTTTCCTCATCGACGTCTTCGACACGCAGCTGCGCTTCATCGCGCAGAACGACGCCCTGCGGCGTGGCGCGGGGTTCTCGAACGAGGAGTTCGTCGGGCGCACGATGTCCGAGGTGGCACCGCCCGATCTGCTGGACCTGGCGGCCCTCGAGGCGCGGCAGCGGCGCGTCCTGGAGACCGGCGAAGCCATGGTCCAGACCGAGGTGCGCGGGCTCACGCCCGGTGATCCCGACCGGCAGCACGTCTGGTCCGAGACCATCCTTCCGCTGCGGAGCAGCTCCGGCGAGCTGATCGCGCTCGCGCACGCCGTGGCCGACGTGACGGAACGGGCCCGGGCACGCGAGCGGTTGGCGCTGGTCAACGACGCGAGCACGCGCATCGGCACCACGCTGGACGTCCTGCACACCGCGCAGGAGCTCGTCGACGTGGCCGTCCCGGAGTTCGCCGACCACTCCTACGTCAACCTGCTCGCCCCGGTCTTCGGCGGCGAGGAGCCGGTCGTCGGCCCCGTGGGCGAGGCCGTGACGCTGCTCCGTGCGGCGAGTTCCTCCGTACCCGGCGGGCCGGCCGAGGGGGTGGTCGCGACGGGCGAGGCCGACCCTTTCGCCGCCGGACCGGGATCCTTGTTCACCCGGGCCATGGCCAGTGGCGAACCCCTGCTGCTGACCGGCGAGGAGCTGATCGCGGAGCTCGCCCCGGTCGACTCCCGGCAGGCCGAGCTGGTCGGTGCGTACGGGGTCCATTCGTGGCTGCTGGTACCGATGTCCGCCCGCGGGGCGGTGCTGGGCGCCGCGGTGTTCGTACGCCACGCACGCGCCCACGGGTTCGAGCCGGACGATGTGCTGCTGGCCGAGGAGATCGCGGCGCACGCGGCGGTGTGCATCGACAACGCGAGCCGCTACACGCGGGAGCGGACGGCGGCCCTGGCCCTGCGGCGCAGCCTGCTGCCCCAACGGCTTCCCGTGCTCGGCGCCTTGGAGGCGGTGACCCGCTACCTGCCCGCGCACGGCCATGCGGAGCTGGGCGGGGCCTGGTACGACGTGATCCCGCTGTCGGGGGCCCGCGTGGCGCTGGTGGTCGGCGACGCGCAGGGGCAGGGCCTGAGCGCAGCGGTGACCATGGGCCGGCTGCGTACCGCCGTACGGACCCTCGCGGACCTCGACCTCCCCCCCGACGAGCTGCTCTCGTACATGGACGACCAGATCCACCGGTTCGTGGACGAGCACGGCCAGGACGAGTACAGCAGGCCGCGGCCCGGCGGGGCGGCCGGGACGACCTGTGTGTACGCCGTATTCGATCCGATCTCGCGGCAGTGCGCGGTGGCCTGCGCGGGCCACCCGCCGCCGGTGATCGCCCCGGTGGGCGGGGAGCCCGCCATCGTCGCCCTGCGCGCCGGGCCTCCCCTGGGTTTCGGCGGATCGCCGTTCGAGAGCGCCGAGTTGACGCTGAACGACGGGGACGTGCTGGTGCTGTACACCCACGGCCTGGTCGCGGCGCCCGACCGGAGCGTCGACCTCGGTCTCGAACGGCTCCCGGAGGCCTTGTCGGGCATCCCGCTCGCCGCGCCGTCCGGGCCCGGGCGGCAGGGGAACGGGCTGGACGAGGCCTGCGACGCGGTGATCGGCCGGCTGCTCCCGGTGCTCCCGCAGAACGACGTGGCGGTGCTGATGGTGCGCCTCCACGAGCTGGAGGCGAGGCACCACGTCACATGGGACCTGCCGGCCGAGCCCGAGGTCGTCGGCCGCGCCCGTACGCTCGCAACACGGCAACTGGCCGCATGGGGCCTGGAAGAGCTGGAGTTCACCACGGAGCTGGTGGTCAGCGAGCTGGTCACCAACGCGATCCGCTACGGAACTCTGCCGATCCAGCTCCGGATGATCCGCGACCGCGAGCTGATCTGCGAGGTCTCGGACGGCAGCAGCACCTCCCCGCGCGTGCGGCGAGCGGAGGAGACCGACGAGGGAGGGCGCGGGCTGTTCATGGTGGCGCAGCTCGCCCAGCTCTGGGGCGCCCGCTACCACGCCCGCGGCAAGACCATCTGGGCCGAACAGCCCTTCCCCGAGGGGTTCCTGGAGGGGGCGGACACCGCCGCCTCCCCCGGGTGACGGCGGCGTCCGCGCCCTTGCCCCCTGTTCCCCGCTCCCGGCCGCCGTGGCGGCCGGGGGCGGGGGGCGTACAAGCCCGACAGGGCCAGCCGGTTCGCCGCCACCGGTGCGGGGGCGTAGCCC